>CAZNOA010000001.1:0-41967 GCA_964574565.1 uncultured Halobellus sp.
CGTCACCGGTCGCCTCGTAGGCGGCGAGGAACGCCTCACAGGCGTGCATGTTCGCATTCTGTCCGCGATAAGGCTCCAACTCGCCCCAGTCGGGCTCGCAGTCGCTCCGGAGACATCCGGTCCCGTCGCGGAACCGCTCGTCGACGAGTTCCATCGTCGCCGTTAACCCCTCCTCTGCGCCGTCGATTCCGACATCCGTCGCGCGGGCGTACGCGAGTAACACGAAGGCGTGGCCGTACGCGGACCGGGTCCGATCGACCGGTTCGCCGTCGGCGCCGACCGTGAGGTGATACCCTTCGCCCGCCGACTCGCCCGCTCGATGGACCGATTCGAGGAACGCGAGCCCGTGTTCGGCCGCGTCGAGACACCAGTCCGGACCGTCGGCGAGCGCGCCGGCCGCGAAGTTGGCGATCGATCGGCACGTCGCGACAAGGTGCCGGCGATCCCCGGTATACGGGTCTCCAGTCACGGGATGTAACAGTCGGTAGCCGCCGGTCTCTGAGAGCGCGTCCGGGAACTGCACGCGGAGCGTCGACAGCAGTCGCCCGCGATGCGCCGCAGGGCTATGAGACCTCATATCGCACCCTGCACGGCCGCGAAAAATAACGGCGTCGCTCTCGGCGACGGGGTCGTGCCCGGGGGTGGCGTCGCTTCCGACCGTCTCACTCCACGGCGATCCGCGACCGGAACTCGGACCGGCCGCCGGTCTGGAGTCCGGTGACGCGGAACAGCGACCCGGCGCCGTCGCCCTCGACGCTGCGGTCGCCGTCCGTCAGGGCCGTCGTCGCGTACAACACGTCGCGCGACGGGCCGGCGAAGGTGACCGAGGACACCTTCCGAGCCGGCAGCTCGATCTGGTCGACGGCCCTGCCGGTCGGGCCGTACCGGACCGCGCGGCCGCCGCCCCAGCGCGCGGACCAGACGTGGTCCTCCGCGTCGACGGTCATCCCGTCGGGGACTCCGTCTTCGGGCGGCGTGGCGACGAACGTACGCCGGTTCGCTATCTCTCCGGTCGCGTAGTCGTAGTCGTACGCGTACACGCGTCCCGCCTCTGACTCCGTGAGGTAGAACGTCGAACCGTCGCCGGAGAATCCCATCCCGTTCGGGATGTCGAGTCCCTCGACGACGACTCGGGCCGAGCGGTCGGTATCGATCCGGTAGAGGTCGCCGAGGTCGCCGTTTCCGGGCATCGTCCCCGCGAAGACTCGTCCTTCCGGATCGGCGATGACGTCGTTGAATCTCGTCTCCGCGTCGACCGTCACCACCGGTTCTGTCGTCGACTCGCCCGGCACCAACCGCTCGACCGCGCCGTGCGTGAAGAGGAGGAGCGCCCCGTCGGCTTCGATCGTGTAGCCGCCGAGCGGGACGCCGTCGGTCTCGTACGCGACCTCGTTGTCACCGGAGGCGGGATCGTAGCGGTAGAGCCGGCCGGCCGGAATGTCAACCCAGTAGAGACACCGCTTTTCGGGGTGCCACAGCGGCCCCTCGCCGGTGTGTGCGGTCTCGTCTGCGACGCGTTCGGTCCGAACCATACCGGATCCTCCAGAAGCTCGATACTTGAGTGTGTCTCCCGACCGAAAGCCCCCCGCTTTGATACCCGAGGGCAACGTACGCGGAGCATGGTCAACAGCGTTCTCGTCGCGATGGACGACTCGCCGCTGAGCCGCGAGGCGCTCTCGTTCGCGCTCGACGCGTTTCCGGACGCAGAGATAACCGTCGTTCACGTCGCCTATCCCGAGATCGACATGCTACCGGCAGACGTGAATGAAGTGTACGACGCCGCCCCAGACGAGCTGGACGGCGTCGGCGACGAGGCGGCGCAAACGGTGTTCGAAGCGATCCGCGAGGTCGCCGACGGCCGCGACCTCTCGGTCACCTTTCTCATGGGCGAGACCGACCGACGCCTCGTCGAGTACACCGACGAGGGCGGGTTCGACCACGTCGTGCTGGGGACGCACGGTCGGAGCGGGCTGTCGCGGCTCCTGATCGGCAGCGTCGCCGAGTCAGTCGTTCGCGAGACCGACGTGCCGACGACCCTCGTTCGGTAGCGTCGGCGGCGGAGCCGTCGGAGCGACCGCCCGAGCCGACAGGGCTGTCAGTCTCGACCCGGAGGACGGGTTTCACGGTCTATTACGAACGCGCTAGTAGCGTTACTGCCGGGTTACCCACAGGTATAAGAAAATCGCTCATCAGATCCGACCAGTATGAGTGACAGACCGAGCGGGACGAACGTGCAGGGCGAGGCGCCCGACGCCGAACCGGTCGTGGAGACCGACGAGGCGACGATCACGGAGGACGCCGAGCTCGAACGGACCCTCGGACTCACCGGCGGCCTCGCGATCGGGATCGGAACGATGATCGGCGCGGGGATCTTCGTCTTCCCCGGGCTCGCCGGCGGGCAGGTCGGAACCGCCGCGACGGTTTCGTTCGCGGTCGGGGGCGTCGTCGCGCTTCTGGTCGCGCTGCCGACCTCGGAACTGGCGACCGCGATGCCGAAAAGCGGTGGCGGCTACTACTTCATCTCCCGCGGGCTCGGAACTCTCGCGGGGACCATCATCGGCCTCTCGCTGTGGTTCGGCCTCGTGTTCGCAACGGCGTTCTATCTCGTCGGGCTGGGCTTTTACGCGCTGGACGCACTCGCCGAAATCGGGGTCACGATCGGTGCGAGCCCGGGTGCGATCGTCTCCGTGATCGCCGTCCTCGCGGGAATCGGATTCACCGTGTTGAACGTCACCGGGACGGAGAACGCGGCGAAGCTCCAGAACGGGATCGTCGCGCTGTTGCTGTCGATGCTCGTCGCCTTCCTCGGGTTCGGCCTGCTCGAGGCGTTCGGGTTCGTCGACGCCGGCACCCCGCCGGGAGAGGCGGCGGACGTCTGGGAGGTCCTCCCGATCATGTCCGTCGCCGCGCTCGTGTTCACGTCGTATCTGGGATTCGCGCAGGTGGCAACCGTCGCCGGCGAGATGAAGAACCCGGGTCGGAACCTCCCGCTGGCGATGATCGGCTCGGTGCTTATCGTCACGGTGTTGTACGTGTTGACGATCTTCGTCGCCACGGACGTCTTCACACAACAGCAGCTGTTGGACGCGGGCGAAACGGCGATGGTCGAGGTCGGCCGGGAGCTGCTCGGTCCGGCGGGCGCGTTAGTGATCATCCTCGGCGGGCTGCTCGCGACGATGTCCTCCGCGAACGCGTCCATCCTGAGCACGTCCCGGGCCATCTACGGCGTCTCGAAGGACGCGCTCCTGCCGAGGTGGGCCAGCCGCATCAACCTGAAGTACGGCACGCCGCACGTCGCCCTCGGGATGGCCGGCGGTCCCGTCGTCGTGCTCGCGGCCACGAGACAGGTTCAGCTCCTCGCGGAGGTGGCGTCGTTCCTCCACCTGATCATGTACGGGCTGATGTGCGTCGCGCTGCTCGCGCTCCGACGTGATCAGCCCGAGTGGTACGATCCGGACTTCGTCGTGCCCGGCGGCCCGGTGATTCCGATACTCGGGACCCTGGCGAGCTTTGGGCTGATCGCGTTCATGCAGCCGCTGTCCATCGGCGTCGGTATCGCCGTCATCATCGCGACCTCGGGGTGGTACTTCTATTACGCTCGCGACATCACGCTCAAGGGGGCCCTCTAATGACACGCGTACTCGTACCCGTCGAAGTGCTCGAGGGGAAGACCGTCTCGCCGGGACTGATGAGCCTGCTGGGAACCGTCGACGTGACCGTGCTCGGCTATCACGTCCTCCCCGAGCAGACGCCGCCCGATCAGGCCAGACAGCAGTACGAGGATCGAGCCACCGACGCGCTGATGGACCTTCGCGAGGAGTTTGAGACGGCCGGCGGCGCGGCCGATCACCGGCTCGTGTTCACCCACGACCGCGAACAGACGATCAGACGGATCGCAAACGAGATCGACGCTCGCGCGTTCGCCATTTCGGGAATGACCGGCGACGTCGACCAGCTCCTCGTCTCGCTGTCGGGCGACGTCTCGACCGATCGGATTTTGGGATTCGTCGAGGAGCTCGTCAACGGTCGGGAGATCGGCGTGACGCTGTTTCTCGCCGGAAAGGATCCGGACGAACGACGACTCGATGACGCCGCCGAGAGGCTTCGGAACACCGGGATCGACGTACAAACCGAGCTCGCCGCGGGCAAGTCGCCGTTCGAGGGGCTGATGGACGCCGTGCCGGGCCACGACGCCGTGGTCATGGGCGAGAACGCGCCGTCGATTCGCTCGCTGGTCTTCGGTAACGACCCCGACCGAGTCGCGTCGGCGTCGGTCGGCCCCGTGCTGGTCGTCCGGTACGACGAATCCCTCGACGGGTGAGTGTCGGCTCCGCCGGACCGGTCGGATCGCAGTCACTCCGACTTCGGAGACGCCGCCTCCAAACCTTGATTACCACCCTCCGTATCTGTATCTCCAATGCTCGGTGGATTCTCTGAAACCATCCAAGCGCTCCCCGTTTGGATACAGATTCCACTGATCCTGCTGGGTGCGATCGTCGGCGCGAAACTGATCGAGGTCGGGGGCTACTACGTCCTCCATCGGTCTGGGCGCCTCGCAAGCGGACAGTACGACCGGCTGATTCTCGAGGAAGTCCACCTCCCGCTCTACGTAACGGTCTTTCTCGCCGGCGTCTACGTCAGCTCCCGGCTACTACCGGAACTGGCGCTCGGGTTCTACGTCGCCACCGTTTCGATCTCCGTCATTCTCGTCACGTGGGCACGTGCCATTACTCGTCTCGGAAACCGCGTGATCAGCCTCACGAACGATGCACCGACCCGGCGAGATATCGCCCCGATATTCAAGAACGTTCTCACGTTCGTCGTCGTCCTCGCGACGGTCGTCGCGCTCCTTTCCGTCTGGCAGGTCGACGTGACGCCGCTGCTCGCCTCGGCGGGCATCCTCGGCATCATCATCGGCATCGCCGCACAGGACTCCCTCGGCAACTTCTTCGGCGGGCTCTCGCTGTACTTCGACAGGACGTACAAGCTCGGAGACATGGTGGAACTCGAATCGGGAGAGCGGGGAACCGTCATCGACATGAGCATCCGGAGCACGACGGTTCTCACCCGCGACAACATCGCGATCACCGTCCCGAACGCCAGCATGAACTCCACGCAGGTGATCAACGAGTCGGCCCCGGTCCGTCGGCGGCGGATTCGGTTGGACGTCGGCGTCGCCTACGGGTCCGACCTCGAGACGGTCGAACGCGAGATCATCGGCGCGGCCGACGACGAAGCGATCGTCCTCGATTCGCCGAAGCCGCAGGTCCGATTCCGAGAGTTCGCGGACTCCGCGGTCGTCGCTCAGTTGCAGTGCCACATCGCCCATCCCGCACAGCGCGGACAGGCGCGGGACGTGCTCATCCGTCAGGTCGACCGGCGGTTCGACGACGAGGACATCAAGATCCCGTTCCCACAGCGAGAAGTGACGTTCTTCGAGTCAGAGAACCGGATCGCGGTCGAATCGGAGCGGCTGGAACGTGACCCGCAGCGTGACGACGACTCCGCTCTCGGCGTGGGGACGGGCGAACCGTAGCCGCGTGGCCAGCGTCGATCGCCGTACAGTCGCCCGTTTGGCGAGTGACGGAGCCAGGCACCGCGGGTGATCCGTCAGTCCGTCACCGGTCACGCCACTCTCGCGATGCCGTTCGATCGCAGCTCCTCCACCGTCAGATCCTCCTCGAGCAGGCCCCGAAGCTCCCGAATCAGCTGTTCGCTAGCTAGCAGATCGGGAACGGCGACGTAAGCGGCCCCCGCATCGAGCAGTGACCGAGCAGTCCGTTCGTCTCGTGCCCGGAGAACGACGGGAGCGTCACAGTTCAACTCCAGTACCCGTCGCGAGACGACCTCCGAGCTTGTCATCGACAGGACCACACGGGCCTCCGAGAGCTTCGCTTTCTCCCAGGTGTACGGCTCCATCGCGTCGCCGAAGACGTACGCATCGCACTCGACCCGCACGTCCTCTTGGACCGCGGGGTCGTTCTCGATGACGACGTAGGGACTGTCGAGCGCTTCACACGTTTCGACCATCCGTTTCCCCTTTCGGCCGTAACCGAGGATGATCACGTGGTCCGTGAGGTCATCGGGAACCTCGCTCAGTTCGTCGATCTTGTCGTGCCGGCCGGATATCACTCCCCGATCGGCCAGCGTCCGGTAGATCTGCTCGTCGTACCGCTGCGTGACCGTCGAGGTGATCATCGTCACGGCGGCGGCGAGCACGATGGCGTCGAACACCGACTGCGTCAACAGGCCGACCAGCAGCGCCTCGATAGCGATGATCAGCGAGAACTCGCTGATCTGGTCGGTGCTGAGCGCCGTCAGCGTCGCGGTTCGTCCCTCGTACCCCCGGTAGATCAGGATGGCGATCGTCACCGCCGGCTTCACGATCACCGTCAGCAGCACGACGCCGCCCACTAACGCTAGCTTTTCGATCGAATCGGCCACGGGGAGTTGGACGAACGGGAGGACGACGAGCGCACCGACGGTCACGAAGAAGATGGCCACGAAGAACTCTTTGATCGACTCCAGCCCGTTGAACAGCCCGAGGTATTCGGCGGGGTCGTGACGGACCGCTAACCCGGCGGCGAACGCCCCGACGACGGTCGGGACGCCGACCGCTCCCGCCGCACCGATGAAGACGACCAGCAGCGAGACGACGCCGATGATCAGGAGCTCGTCCGAGCCGCCCGCGAGTCGTCCGACCACGTCGAAGAGGTACCGGTTGACGAGGAGGGCAGCGGCCAGAAAGACGGCGCCGTAGCCGATCTGGAGGACGATCGGGTCGAGTTCCAGCACGCCCGCACCCACGACGAGGATGAACGCGACTGCGAACAGATCTTGGACGAACTGGAGCGACTCGCCGAGCCGCCCACGGACGAGGTTGAGCCGGGTATCAGTTTGTAACAGCGCGGTCCCGACGATCGTCGACGACAGCGCGACGGCGACGCCGAGATACACCGCCTCGCTGGGCGGAATCCCCAAGAGGATCCCGAACCCGAAGCCGAGCGATCCGACCACGAGGATCTGCGCGAGTGCGACCAGTTCGCTGTCCGCTAACACGGTGCGTAGCGATGACAACTGGATGCCGACGCCGAACGAGAACACCAGCAGCGCGATACCGAACTGCGCGAGTTCCAGCGCCAACGCCTCTTCGATGAAGAAGCCCGCGACGATCCCCGCGAGGATCAGAAGCGGAGCGGCCGGCACGTCGTATCGATTGGCGAGCAGAAGGAACGGCCCGGCGACGATGAAGATGATCGCCACCGCGGTCAACATCTCAGACATCGCGACTCCCTCTCCCGGTCGGTGTGTCGACCGCTGGCTTCCCAGATACGCGTTCAATCATCGAGATCACCCGCCATGCGTTCGTGGACGTCACGGAACGGGCGCGGATCGCGAAGGAGATCCGCCTCGAGTTGCGCCGTCTCCTCGAATGCGCTCGGATCCTCCAACAGCGTTTCTAACGTGTCGGCGAGCCGGTCCGACGACAGGGCGACGCTCTGGATGACGTAGTCCGCACCTTGTTCGTAGAGCGTGCGTGCGTCCTCGTCGCGTTTCGCTTCGAGGATGACCGTCGCGTCGTCGTCCGTCTCTCGCAGTACTTTCTTCCCGATTTCGATCTGGTCCGACGACGAGACGACGAGAGCGGCCTTTTTCAGAGCGACGTCCTTCCGGATGGACCCGCTACCGATGTCGCCGAAGACGGCGTCGTACCCTGCCGCCGAGAGCTGTTCGATGTGTTCGGCCCGTCGGTCGACGACGACGAGGGCGTCGTAGTGATCGTCTAACAGCCCGAGGATGTTCCGGGTGAGGTCGTCGTACCCGACGACGACCGCGTGGTCTTTGTACTCCCGTTTCTCCTCGGTGAAGAGGTCCGCGGACTCGAACCGCGAGACGAGCGGCTGCGCCCGCTCGTAGAGGGCGTCCCCGTAGGCGAAGAAGTAGACGGAGACGCCCATGGTGATGAGCGCGACCAACGTGAGGAACCCGAGTATCTCGACGCCGATGAAGTCACCGACGACCGCGGCGGTCGCGACGACGACGCCGAACTCGCTGACTTGGATCATGTAGAGGCTCCCGAAAAAGGTCGTTTCGCTGTCGAACCGCTGCCAGCTGATGAGCGCGAAGAAGATCACGAACTTACCGATCATCAACGCCACTGCGGCGATGATGGCCTCCTGCCAGTAGAAGAAGAGTTCGCCGGCGTCGAGGCTCAACGCGACCGACGTGAAGAATATCATCACGAACAGGTCGGTCAGCGGGTTGACTCGGTCCTGAAGCTCCTTGCTGTACGGCAGCTGAGCGATGGCGACGCCGGCGAGGAACGCGCCCATCTCGATCGAGAGGTACGCTTGGATACCCAGCGGGGCCAGAAAGAGATTGACGTTGTCGGAGACGAACACGAACAGGAACGCCCACGAGATTGCGATGAGGAAGAACACCTGTCTGTTATCCGCGATCCGTCGGAATACGGGCGGAAGCGCGTATTTCGAGGCGGCGAGGGCCGCGACGGTGATGATCGCCACCAAGGTAAGAACGATCGCGAGGGTCGTGCCGACTTCAGCGGCGCTCTCCGGCCGCCCTGCCGCCAGCACCGCCAGTAGAATGACGACCACGACGTCTTGGACCAACAGGATTCCGACGTCGATCTTGCCGTGGAGGGTCGTCGTCTCGTCGAGGTCGGTGAGCATCTTGACGACGACCGCGGTGGAGCTGTACATCACCGCGAGTCCGATGATGATCGACTCCACCGTGCCGAACCCCAACGCCAGCGACACGGCGGTGCCGAGCGCGGCGACTGCGGCCATCTGCGGCAGCGATATCTTGACTATCGGGGCGAGGATGTGTTTGATCTCGCTGATACGCATCTTGATACCGAGCAAGAACAAGAGGAACGCGAGCCCCAGCTCCGAGAGCGTCTCGGTGAGTTCGGTGACTTCGACGAGTCCGAACACGACCGGACCGATCACCACGCCCGCGAGGATATAGGCGATGATGGTCGGCTGGCCGGTTTGTTTCGCGAGGAAGCCGGCGACCGTCGCGGCGAGGAGAATGATAGCGAGGTCGAGCGAGAGCGCGACTTCCAGAGTCATCCAGTTCGAATGCCGATTGTCGTGATCCGCAGTTAACAGTTGTGGATGGGCGGAAGCGAAATCGCAATACAGTATGAGTGCTAACTACCAGATGAATCGTTTAACCGGAGAGGAATGCGCTTCCGGCCCGCAGACCAGCGGGCGCGGAGAACCGCTGAAGCTCGATGCGAACCGGCGCGCGGTGATCGGTTCGCCCTCGGGGTGTCGCTTCCCCCCGCCACCGAGTTTCGGCAGCGAATACGTCGCTCACTTCGTGTCGTCGGAGGGCGTGTCAGCTCCGCTGCCGTCACCGAGTTCGCCGACGAGTTCGACGAGGTCTTGGGCTTTACTCTCGACGGGAGGGTGCCACCGAGCGTCGCTCCGAGAGCGGCCGCCGCCCAGATGACGGTCACGCGACTGGGCTGTTCGAGCGTCGTGGGCTTCGGGCTACGGCGATGGCCCGTCTGGCGGACGTCTCGTATCGTCCAGTCTTGAAGCTCCTTCATCGCGGGATCGCCGCCGAGGGACTTCAGCTCCTGAAGCAGCGTCTCGTCCGTCGGTTTGTACTGCTGAAAATGTCGGGTCTGTGGCGGGGCTTCCTTCCGGTGAGCCGTCCGAACCAATCGGAGTGCGCTTGCCGGTGACGCCACACGCGACGCTACTACCAGCAGTCGGAAATACCTGTAACCGGGACTCGGCCGGTGCCGCTGCTGACGATAACTCAGTCGGTGCCGCTGCTACCCATATAGGTCATCTGCGTCGTGATGTCCGTCGCAGAGGCCATCCCGACGATGTCGCTCTCATCACCCGTCACGGGGAGGTGCTGAATATCGCCCCTGATCATTTCGACCGCCGCGTCGTGAACGGAGTCCGTCGCGCCGATCGTGACGACGTCTGTCGTCATGTGCTCCCTGACAGTCGATTCGGTCGGAGACCCCTCCCCTGAGACGACCTCGATCAGGTCGGTGCTCGTCACGATGCCGGCGAGCTCCCCGTCCCGATCAACGACGAGCAGCGACCCGATACCCTGCGTGAGCAACGTTTCGGCGGCGGTCTGCGCCGTCGCGTCTGGTGCGATACGAAACAGTTCAGTGCTCATCACTCGCTTGACCGGAGTGGTTTCCGCTTCCATGCACTCGTTCAATACCCGCATATGTATACGTATTCTGCCTCGCTCAGCGCTACCTTCTCAGTATTCTTCTCCGAATCGGACGAATGTAGATCGAAACGGTTCTCAGTTACGCTTTTGTCGATCACCATCGCTGCGGGACGCGGGCGGTTCTCCGCGTGAACGACCCCACCGCGTCCGTCGACATCGTTTCTCATCGGCTCCCCTCACTGACAAGCGGTACTGAGACGTGCTGACGCGGATCCGAGACGCCCCTGAACCGTGATGCTGCTGGACTGAGGCCTCTCTGATCCGGGGGTTGTAACACGCCGGCCGCGACCACGACCGGTCGCATCGCCCGACCGTTCGGACCGAGGTTCGGGGTCCGGAGACAACCGCTCTTTCAGCACACCAACTGAGGCTTGGTAACTATCCACAAACCTTCAATGGAGCTCCGTTCGATGCGGTATTTAGGGAGCATTATGTCACGTCACGCGAAATCAGCCGGTTCGGGATTCACTGTCGGTGGCGGGACCGAGTTCGACTCCGTCCGGGAGGTGTTGGCCAAGGCGAACGAGGAGAAGACGGGGGACGAACTCGCCGGTCTCGCGGCCGACACGGAGGCGGAACGCGTCGCCGCCAAGCGGGCGCTGGCGGGGACCCGTCTGGAGACGCTCCGCGAGAACCCGGTCGTTCCGTACGACGACGACGAGGTGACTCGCGTCATTCAAGACGCCGTCCGTGAGCCGGTGTACGAACGGATCCGCGGCTGGACCGTCGCGGACCTCCGGGAGTTCCTCGTCGACTCGGAGACGACCGACCGAGAGATCCGAGCGATCCGACCGGGGCTCACGAGCGAGATGATCGCCGCCGTAACGAAGCTGATGACGAACATGGACCTGGTCTTAGCTACCTCGAAGATGGAGGTGACCGCCCGGTGTAACAACACCGTCGGCACCGACGGGGCGCTCTCGTTTCGGCTCCAGCCGAACGATCCATCGGACGACGTCGAGCGGATCCTCGATGCGACCCGGGAGGGGCTCTCCTACGGCGTCGGCGACGCGGTGATCGGCATCAACCCGGTCGAAGATGGCGTCGGGACGGTGACGGACATCCTCGAGGCCACCCACGACCTGATCGAGGAGTGGTCGATCCCGACTCAGAACTGCTGTCTCGCGCACGTGACCACGCAGATGGACGCGATTCGCGAGGGCGCGCCGGCGGACCTCGTGTTCCAGAGCCTCGCCGGGACGGAGGCCGGAAACGACGAGTTCGGCGTCGACGTCGACCTCCTCGACGAGGCGCACGACCTCGCGTTACGTCGGTCGACCGCCTCGGGTCCGAACGTCACCTACTTCGAGACCGGACAGGGGTCAGAGCTGTCGGGCGACGCCCACGAAGGGGTCGATCAGCTCACGCTGGAGGCGCGCTGTTACGGGCTCGCGAAGCGGTACGACCCGTTCATGGTGAACACGGTCGTCGGCTTCATTGGGCCGGAGTACCTCTACGACGGTCGGCAGGTGATCCGCGCCGGGTTAGAGGACGTGTTCATGGGCCAACTGCACGGCATTCCGATGGGGATCGACGCCTGCTACACGAACCACATCCAGGCGGATCAGAACGACATCGAGAACCTCGCGGTGTTGCTCGCGGCCGCGGGCGCGAACTTCTTTATCACCGTCCCGATGGGCGACGACGTAATGTTAAACTACCAGTCGAACAGCTACCACGACGCCGCCGCGCTCTGGGAGGTCTTCGATTTGGGGCCCGCACCCGAGTTCCGCGACTGGCTCGCCGACGTGGGGTTATGGGAGAACGGCCGACTGACCGGGCGCGCCGGCGACCCGACGGTGTTCACGTGACCATGTCGACCGACGACACCCCTCCGGAAGACTCCCGTGACGAGACGTCCGAGGGCGCCCCCGCCGCCGATATCGGCGTCGACGACCCAGTCGATCCGGAGCTGCTCGATCGGATCGTTTCCCGGAGCCCCTCGCGGCTCGGCGTCGGCCGCGTCGGCCCGCGACCGCGGACGGAGACGCTGTTGCGCTTCCGCGAGGATCACGGGCTCGCCCGCGACGCGGTGTCCAGCCGGGTGGGCGACGAGTTGATAGCGCGGCTCGGCCTCGTTCGCGTCCGGACCCTCGTCGAGAGCCACGAACAGTACCTCGCTCGCCCCGACCTCGGTCGAGAGATTTCAGAGGACACCGCCGCGGAGCTTCGCGAGCGCTGCCAGACGGACCCGCAGGTACAGGTGATCGTCAGCGACGGACTCAGCTCGACCGCCATCGAGGCGAACCTCCCCGACCTGCTGCCGGCGCTGCTCGACGGACTCGAGGCGCGCGGCCTCGACGCCGGCACGCCGGTGTTCGTCGAATACGGCCGCGTCGACGCCATGGACGCGATCGGCGAGGAGCTCGGCGCGGAAGCCTGCGTCATTCTCATCGGGGAGCGTCCGGGGCTCCGGACCGCGGAAAGTCTCAGCGCGTACGCCGTCTACGGGCCCGAACGCGGCACCCCGACCGCGAGGAAATCGGTCATCTCGAACATCCACGCCGGCGGACTCCCCCCGGCGGAGGCGGGCGCGGCGGTCGCGGACCTGCTCGCGGAGATGTGCGAAGCGGAAGCGAGCGGGCTCGACTTACGCGAAGACGACCGAGATTTCCAGAAGTAGCGCGATCTCCGAAATGCGAGGATCTATCGCCCGAACGCGAGCGTCTTCACGACGACCGGGACCGCGTCACGGCCGTCGAACGGCTCGCCGACATCGAGCCGGACGCCTTCCTCCAGCCGGAGTTCGTCGACGACCGCAATGGGCCGGTCGGTCCGCGTCGACAGGAGCTGGCCGAGCACGTTCGCGCAGTTCTCACGTGTCACCACCACCACCGGGAGATCGGTCACACCGTCGGCGTGAGACGAGCCGTCGGCTCCGACCGCCTCCAGTGCGTCGGCGATTCGCTCCGCCGTCGCCGTGAGGTCATCGTACGCGAGGGAGCCGATATCCGAGACGTACAACGCGAGTCCGTCGACCTCGGCGGGATCGTACAGTTCGCTCGCGGTGCGAACCGCGCGTTCGAACCGGTCGTCCCGACCCGTCGCGCCGTCCGAGTCATCGCCAGCGTTCGAGGGGTCGACCGCGATCACCGGTACGTCCCGCAGCGGGAGCGATTCGCCGGGGAGCCACACCGTTCGGCCGCTGAACGTCGTCGACTCCGTTCCGACGCCGACGACGGTGGCGCGAAGGTCTTCGGCGAGCGCGACCGGCGCCTCCGGGAGCTTCAACTGCCCCCGGACGGCGTCACCGAGTGCCGACGCGAGCAGCGGTCCGAGGTCGCCGTACCGGAACGGATCGGTTTCCGGAGCGCCTCGAGAGTCGTTCACGAGACTCCCCACGCCACCGGTCACGACGACGTCGTCGACGACGACCGGGGCGTCCGGCAGCGATCCGATCGCGAGCGACTCGACGATCGGAGCGAAGGGCGGCCCGACGAGCAGCGCAGCGATCGCGTCGGCGGCCGCCGCCGCCAGTGGCCGAAGCCCCTCGACCGAGGCCGGATCGCCGACCGCGATATCGAGGCCGTGAGCCGCGCAGAGTCGCTCCGCTTCCGGGGACAGCGACTCGATCCGGCCTCCCTCGATCCGGACCATCCGTGCCCCGACGTCGAGACAGCGCGTGTCGACGACGCCGTCCGGATCGAACGTCGCGACGTTGGTCGTCCCGCCGCCCACGTCCACGTTGGCGACCGTCCGACGGGTCGTCCGAGCCCGGTCGGCGGCACCGGACCCGCGCCCCGCGAGTACCGCCTCCAGCGCCGCGCCCGCCGCCGCGGCGACGAACGACCCGGAATCGCCCGCGATCCGATGCACGAGCGGTTCGGCGTTCCGTCGTTTCGCCGTCTCGCCGGTAACGATGACCGCACCGGTCTCGACGTCCGCGGTCGTGACGCCCGCCGCCGCGAACGCGTCTTCCACGAGTCCGGCGACGCGCTCGATGTCGACCGTCTCCGGGTCCCGTAGCGGAGTCGCATGGACGGGGCTCCTGTAGACCACCTCTCGATCGCGGATCTCCGGGGCCGCCGCGCCGTCGTGTATCGGCTCGGAGACTCGGAGCCGGCTGACGACGACTTGCGTCGTCGTTGTTCCGACGTCGACGCCAATGCTAGTGAGGCGGTCGTCGCCGGGACTCATCGGTCGGCTTCGAACTGCTCTGTCGCTTTCGGATCGCTCATACGGTGTCCTCAATCCGGCCAATAGTAGTTGTACCGCCCAGATCGGTAACATTCGGGTGTCGGTTGGGGAGCGGGTTCGGACTCGAATATCATATAGCGGTATATGATTTATGTGGTTAGAATCCACCGCACACATAGACCTTTTAGAAACAACAGAATCTGGCGTCGGCCGAAATAGCGGAACATCAAGGCGAAAGCCTCGCCGTTCACGCGAGCAGTCGGTAGATGTTCGCCTCGTACGTCTCTCTGACCTGATCGCCCCAGTTGTGCGTGTACGTGTCGATCACGTCGTCGGCGACGTCTCCCCGCAGGTATTTGACCACGCCCCGATCACCGGTACGGTCACGGAGGTGCGTGGTGAAGAAGTGCCTGAAGTAGTGGGGGGTAACGTTCTCGGCGGCACCGCCGCCGGTTCGGTACCAGCCCGCCTCACGGGCGTATCTCTCGACGATATGGCGGACTGCTTCGGGATCGAGACGCTCACCCCATCCCTCAGCGGTCCCGACGAACAGCGGATCGGCGGGCGACGGCGTATCCGGCCGGATCGCGAGCCACCGCTTCAGCGTACGAGCCAGCTCGTCGTCAACGGGTATCACGGTTCCGCGCTTCCGCTTGTTCGATGCGGCTCGTACTTCACCGTTCAGTTCCTCGCCAACCGCTGCATCAGACGTCACGTACAGCGAATTCGGCCGATCGGAGAGAACCGGGCGTCCGCCGAGCGCGTACGCCTCGGTCAACTCGTCGTCCTCGACAGCGAGGTCTCGAAGATCGAGGTTACAACACTCGCCGACTCGCATCCCCGTCTTGAGAAGCGTCACGACGAGCGCTCTGTGTAGCGGGTGCCTGATCCCCGTGACGAACGCACGCATCGCGGGAATCGGTATGTCGCGCCGAGCGGGGTCCTTATCGACGGTCTCGTCCATCTCTTCCATCACGAGCGTCATCGGGTTCCCCTCGAACGCCCCGACCTCGGTCATGTACCCGTAAAACCGGTGGAGGTACGCCGCGTACGTCGCGACCGTGCTGTCGGCGACGTCCCCACGCAGCGAGTGAACGAACGCCATGCAGTCGCGGTGCGTCGCCGTCCCTGGCGTCGTTCCCGCGTCGAGAAACGCCTCGAAGCGCCGGAGCACACGCTCGTACGAGTCCCGTGTCCGTTCCGTCTTCCCGTGGTACGTGAGATCCTCGATGAAGTAACCGATCGGGTCGTCTACCTCGGCCGGTGTGCTGGCGCTACTCATCGATTAGGGTGTACCCGCCTTTCCGTCCGTTGTACCGGACGCGGTTGCGGTCCTGCAGCGAGTCGAGGGCGTTCTCAAGCTGCGTTTCGAAATCGCCGACGACCGCGTCGACGAGCTCTTCCCACGAGAGCGGCTCCTCGGAGAGCGCGACTTCGACCTGCTTTTCGAGGCCGTCACCCCCGGGGTTAGACCCCTCGGATACGGGTTCAACGGGGTTCTCTGATCCGGATACTGAAAACCCACGTCTCCCGGCCTGTACCATCGTTCTGACGAACTCGCTCTGTGACATCCCCAACTCCTCGGCGTGGTCCTGCCACCGACTCTTCTGTTCGGCCGGAACGTACGTTTTCACCGACCGGCGATCGTCGCTCATCGTTCGTACACCGGTTCTCCAGCCGACGACTTCAATCTATCCCACATTTCCGGATAAGGTCACTTATACCCAAATGTGAGACTACAATATGCCCGGTGTCGTCTAAATGTGCTAAAATCTGGGACTACAATATCTCTTATGTAGTCCTATTTATCTGGATATTCTTTTTAGTTGGATGTGATAAGGTAGCACTTCACAAAGCGTGGACTCTCTGAGGCACAACAGCCGACGATCTTGGCCACGCGATCTCGTGTGGCGGTACACTCCGGTGAGTTCGGACGGCGTCTGTGAACAGCCCGTGGGATTCCGGTCGACGCCACAGGGGATTCCGGATCACCCGTCTACCGGCCAACTTCCCCGTCGAGGCTTCGCCCGGAAACTCGTACCGTAATTCCGACCGACTCATCACTTGTCGCCGACACGGCGAACTCAGGTGGGAGCAGTGAATACGTGGGCCTTCATGGACGCGAACTCCTCGCCCTCAGCGGCCGTCAGAGTCGTTCGGACCGAACGGCGTATTCGGGCACGGACACGTATATCATATTTCGCGATATAGAGCGGATAGATCAGAGGCTGATCTCGGATGCGACCGTTTCGACGTCGAGGCGGTCGACTGCCCGCTCGACGTCCACGTCGCGTTCGGCCGCGTTCCGCATCAACACTGTCTCGCTCGGGAACAGGTGTTCGCCGACAGCGAGGCCGTGTTCGCGGGCCGTAGAGCCGGTTACGGTGAGGTAGACGCCGAGTCCGGCCCGGGCGATGGCCGCCTCTTCTTCCTCGTCGGCGTCCGGGTAGACGAACTCGACGCCGCGCAGCGCGTCCGTCCCCAACACCGCGGTGACGAGTCGCTCGTATCGTGGCGAGATACACAGCCCGCCTTCGTAGTCGTCGAAGAACCCACGGTCGAGCTTGGTTCCGGGATCGACCTGCTCGGGACGGCCCATCAACGTGTGATAGACGGTGTCTCCGAGCCCGTTGACGACGCGAACGTCGGTGTCCATCGGGTCGATCCGCTCGTTGATATCCGCGATGTCGGAGAGCCCGCTCGGACGGATGCCGACGACCTCCTCTAAGACGAGGTCGGCGGAGTCGAACCCGAGCGCGAACTCGTGGGTCCGGAGGGCTCTGAACGGCTCCTCGCGGCCCACGAGCTTCAGCCGAACGTCGCCGAGTTCGACCGTCGCCGCGTCGAAAACGATACGCCTGGGCTTCCCGTCCCGGTCGTCACGCATCAGAGTGAACTCCGGGTGGTTCGGCTCGCCGGGGTCCGAGTACTCCGACAACCGCTCGTACGGGCCGTCGTCGGCCTCGACGCCACCCTTGGTGATCGCCTTCTCGTATCGGAGCGTGTTGCTCACCCGGTCGGCGAGGCGGTCGAGCCGATCGTCGGTTCCGACGCTCGCGATCCGTTCGAGGACCGCTTCCAGCGGTCGGCCTTTCCGCGGAACGGCCACCGGTACCGGTTCGCTCATTACCGAAGGTGCGTCGCCGCGGCTAAAACGGGTTGCGCTTTCGGATCGGCTCGGTTACGGGCCGAACGCCTCGTTGAGTCGCTTGCGGAACGCCTCCAGCTCCTCTAAGTGGTCGTTGATCTCGTCGAGTTCCGATTCGACGTCGGCCACGTCCTCACCGAGCCGGTTTTCGACGTCTGTCAGTCGAGTATCGACTTCCGCGAGGTCGTCCCAGACGTCGTCGAACTCCTCGTCGAAGCGACCCATCCGCGATTCGACCTCCGCGACCCGTTCCTCGTTCGCCTCGAGCCCCGCCGCGGCGTCATCGATCTGCTCGTACAGGGTCTCGACGTCGTCGCCGAGGTCCTCGACCGAGTGATCGAGCGCGGTCGTCTCCTCGTCTATCCGACCGACGTCGTCGCTGACCGCTTCGACGGTGTCCTCGACGCCAGAAATCGTCTCCTCGACCGTCGAAACGTCTGTTTCCACGCCGTCGACGCGTTCGGAGACGCCGTCGACATCGGCGGAGACCGACGCCACGGATTCGTCGACCGCCGAGAAGTCCTCGCGCAATTCGGAACGCGCCGTCTCGGCCGAGTCGAGGCGGCTCTCGAGCGCGGCCATCTCGTCGTCGACCGCATCGACTTTCGCATCGAGGTCGTCGAGGATCTCCCGAGCGGTCCCCTCGCCGTCGATGAACTCCGCGAGCGCGTCGGCGTACGCCTCGATGTCCGCGACGCTCGACTGGAGGCGAGCGATCCGTACGTCGACGCTCTTCGGAACGCCGACCTCGAGCTCGGCGCGGAGCGTGGCGAGGTCGTCTTTGTCGACCGTACCGGAGCGTATCTCCGACGCGAGAGCGGCGGCGAGGCCGGATTCCGGCACGGGTTCCGATACGGTTCCCGCCTGCTCCTCGCCGTCGGCTGTCGCCGCCACCCCGTCGTCGACCGTCTCGTCTGCGTCCGGTTCGGGAGCCTCGGCCTCAGACGCTTCCTCCCCGGCGTGGGGTGTGACCACAGGCGTCGAGTCTTCTGCGACGGGTCGCGGGGCAGGTCGTTCGTCCGGCTCCTCTCGGGCGTCTCCCGGTGCTTCCTGACTGCCTTCCGGCCCGGCCTCGTCGTCTGCCGCTTCCGCTTCGTCCGCTTCGTCGTCTGATTCCACGGACACGTTTTCGGGGTCGGAGTCCCCGTCTCCGGTTGCGCGGACCGGCTCTTCCATCCCGGGGAGCGTGTCGCGATCACCGGAGAGGACCTCTCTGACGGCGTCGGTATCGGTGCCGAGCACGTCTTCGATCTCCTCGCCGACGGGGACGTGTTCGATCACGGGCGTCCCGAGGAAGCCGTCGAGGTCGGGGTCGTCGTCGCGGATACCGAAGACGGTCTCGACCGCGTCTCCCGGGTCTAGGACGCGCTCGAACTCGACGCGATGGTCCTTGTACGCGGTCCAGTTCTCGCTCTCGTAGTCGGGGTGGAAGCCGATGCGGTCCATCGGGAACGACTCGGGGATCCGGTCGACGATGCGAACGCGCACCGGGTCCTCGCGGGTCGAAGAGAGCTCGTACATCACCGCGGGTACGGGAAACGCGTCGTCGGTAAATGACTTCTCGACGCGAATACCGTCATCGTCGACGGTCGTCGTCGCTTCTGCCGTCCGTTCGCTCATACCCTGACCGTTCCAGAGCAGGGGCTTAAATTCCACGGGCCGTGTTTCGTCGTTGATAACCGTCGATCGGCGAAAAAAGGCGAATTCGGGATCGCCTATAGGTCGATCCGGTCGCCGATTTCGACGATCTCCAGGCGCTTCGGGTGCGAGAGACTTCGCACGTGCTCGTGGAGCGCGGTCGGGTCCGCTGTCAACCCCTTCCACATGTCCCAGTGGGTCGGGACGAGCCGGTCGAGCGCGAGATCGTTCGCGGCCTCGGCGATCTCGTTTTCGTCGCTGTACCACTTCGTTCGGACCGGTTCGCCGGTCTCTTTGTCCGGGACGTTCCCGACGGAGCCGAACGCGAGGATGCCGAGGTCGACGTCGAACGCGTCGGCCAGCTCGGAGAACGACGCCGACGGCTTGCTGTCTCCCGCGTGAAACACCGTTCCGGAGGGGTGTTCGATCACGTACCCGACCGGATGCGTCGCGTCGGAGTCGTGCGTTTCGACGACGTGGACGGTGAACTCACCGATCCGCACCTCGTCGCCTTCGGTGACCTCGAGGAACGCCTCCTCGCTCACCGCCCAGCGCTCCGTCCACCGCTCTTCGTCGCGGGCGACCGCGAGCGAGTCGTCGGGGGCGACGAAGTCGGCGTCCGTGTTCGCGAGGATCGGGGCTTGCGAGGGGCCGTGGACGTGGTCCGTGTGCTCGTGAGTCGCTAAGACCGCGTCGGCGACGTCGACATCCTCGGGATCGAAAGGCACCGGAATCATCCGAACGGTCCGCGGCGGATCGCCGGTTCCGACGTACGGGTCGATCCAGAGGACGGTCCCGTCTCTTCCCTTCATCGCGAACCCGTTACAGCCGAGATACCACAGCGCCACCGTGTCGGGGTCGGCGTCCGCGACCGCGCGCGGCAGCCAGTCGCCCCAGTCGGAGTCGGTCATGGTCGACTCTGTGCGGGCGCGTTCCGTAATCGTTCCGGAGTCCGCGGGAGTAGAAATGACAACTTAAATATATTTTGGCGTCTGAGGACAGTCTTATACACCCTAAGTCGCTATACCCAATCATGGGCCGAACGGGTTCGGATTCGCGAGTCGCGTCGGTGCCGGATTCCGTCGCCGGCGAGCTCCACGCGGCGGTCGAGGCGCTCGCGGACGAGCTGCGCGACGCCGACCGGGCGGTGGCGCTCACGGGCGCGGGGCTCTCGGCCGCGTCGGGGATCCCCACGTTCCGCGGCGACGACGGGATATGGGGCGGGGCGTTCGACGAAGCGGCGTTTCACGTCTCCCGATTCGAACGTGATCCGGGCGGGTTCTGGGTCGACAGAATACGGCTGTACGACCACATGGAGCCGGAAGGCGGGGCGGAGCCGAACGCGGCCCACGAGGCGCTCGCCGAACTGACGAACGCGGGCGCCCTCGACGCCGTCGTCACGCAGAACACGGACGGCCTCCACGACGCGGCCGGCACGGACGAGGTGGTCGAGTTACACGGGTCGAACGCCCGCGTGGTGTGTGCCGAGTGTGAGCGTCGGGTGCCGGCCGGCCCGATCCGGAAGCGGGCCCGTGACGGCGAACGTCCGCCCACCTGCGACTGCGGCGGACCGTACAAGCCGGACGTGGTGCTCTTCGGTGAACGCCTCCCGCAGGCGGCCTCTCGGCGGGCGAGGTCCCTCGCGGCCGAGAGCGACGTGTTCCTCGTCGCCGGCTCCTCGCTCACCGTCGACCCGGCGGCGTCGCTACCGACGCATCGGCGCGGAGCGACGCTCGCCGTCGTCAACTTCGACCGGACGCGGTACGCCGGGACGGCCGAGTACGACCTCCGCGCCGACGTGACCGCGGTGCTCCCGAGCCTCGCAGACCGCGTGCTCACGCGCTGAAAGCGGCGTTCGACGGCGGTCGCAACGCCGGTGGCGGGGACCGTCGATCCGAGGGCCCGCAGGCTTAATCCGCGGCCGACCAAACGGTCCGTATGATCACGACGGAGCGGATGGCGGCCGTCGACGCCAACGCGGCCGCGCTCGGGGTGCCGCGCAAACAGCTGATGGAGTCGTCCGGGAACGCCGTCGCTCGCGAGGTCCGGGACGTCGCGGAGCCGGACGCGAGCGTCGCCCTCGTTTGCGGGCGCGGGAACAACGGCGGCGACGCCCTCGTCGCGGCGCGGTTTCTCTCCGCGTTCGACGTGACGGTTCACCTGCTCGGTCGGCCCGAATCGATCCGGACGGAGATCGCCCGCGAGAACTGGGACGCGCTGCAAGCGGCCGAGGTCACGACCGAGACCGCGAGCGACTCGACTGACCTCGCGCTCGGCGACCCCGACATCGTTGTCGACGCGATGCTCGGCGCGGGCGTGCGGGGAGCGCTCCGCGAGCCGGAACGCTCGGCGGCGGTCGCGGTCAACGACGCCGGCGAGAACGGCACCGCGGTCGTCTCAGTGGACGTCCCGTCCGGAATCGACGCCGACACCGGTCGCCGGACGGGCGGGCCGGACGGCGTCGCCGTCGCGGCCGACCGCGTCGTCACGTTCCACGAACAAAAGCCCGGCCTCTCTGCGCTCGACGCCCGAGTGACGGTCGCGGACATCGGCATTCCGGCGGCCGCCGAGCGGTTCACCGGCCCCGGCGACCTGCTGGGGCTTGACCGCGATCCGACCACTCATAAGGGTGAGAACGGCGAAGTGTTGGTCGTCGGCGGCGGTCCGTACACGGGGGCGCCGTCGCTGTCGGCCCGAGCGGCCCTCCGGACGGGGGCTGACCTCGTTCGCGTCGCCTGCCCGGAGTCGGTCGCGCGGGAGGTGCAGGGGTTTTCGGAGAACTTGATCGTGTGCGAGCTACCGGGCGACCGCGTCGGCCCGAACCACCTCGAACGGGTGCGCTCGCTGGCCGCCGACAACGACGCGGTAGTGCTCGGCCCCGGCCTCGGCGAGGGAGACGAGACGGCCGAGTTCGTTGGCGAGTTCCTCGCCGCGTACGACGGCCGGGCCGTCGTGGACGCCGACGCGCTTCGGGTCGTCCCGACGGTCGACACCGACGCCGAGCTGATCTGTACGCCGCATCAGGGCGAGCTGGTCGGAATGGGCGGCGAGACCGACGACGACCCCGAAACCCGGGCGGCGCTCGTCGAGTCGTTCGCAGCCGATATCGGGCAGACCCTGCTCGTGAAGGGGGCCGCCGACGTGATCACTGACGGCGAGGAAACCCGACTGAATCGGACGGGGAATCCGGGGATGACGGTCGGCGGCACCGGAGACGTGCTCGCGGGGACCGTCGGCGCGCTCGCGGCGACGACGGCCCCGTTTCGGGCGGCCGCCGTCGGGGCGTACGTCACCGGCGTCGCCGGGGATCTGGCCGCGGAAGCACACGGGTACGGCCTCGTGGCGACGGACTTAATCGACCGGATTCCGGAGGCCATGCGTGATGAGTGAAGACGAGGACGCGGAGGACGCCACCGACGAGCTGACCCACACGACCGGGTCGGGAGACGTACAGATGGTCGACGTGGGGTCGAAGTCGGAGACGAGTCGTCGGGCGGTCGCCAGGGGCGAAATTCGACTGACCCCGTCGACGGTCGCCGCCGTCGAGGCCGACGAGGTCGAGAAGGGAGACGTGCTGGCGACCGCGCGGATCGGCGCGATACAGGCGGTCAAACACACATGGGAGACGATTCCGATGTGCCATCAGATCCCGATCACGAACGTCGACACCGAGTTCGCCGTCGGCGACGGCCGGATCGAACTCACCGTCGCCGTCGAGACCACCGGTAAAACGGGTTGCGAGATGGAGGCCTTAGAGGGCGTCACAACCGGTCTCAACGTCGTCTGGGACATGGTCAAAGCCGCCGAAAAGAACGCGGACGGTCAGTACCCCGACACGGGGATCACCGACGTCGCGGTCGTCTCCAAGGAGAAGCGAGCGGTCGGTGCAGGCGAGGACTAAGCGTCGACGCGAGCGGGATACCACCTCGAAAACGCCCGGGCAAAGCGGTCGGAAAGAAGGGGCGAACCCTCAGTCGTCCGCCGGCTCGGGGCCCTCGTCGCTCCGCTTCCCTCCATCCGAGACGGTGACCGCGATCTCCGCAGACGCCGCCTTGTACTCGGGGATCTTCGCGCGCTCGTCGAGCACGTCGTTCGTGAGACGGTTCGCGGAGGCCGCCGCGAAGTGCGGCGTCGTCCAGACGACGCCCTCCTTGATGTCCTCGGTCACCTGCGCTCTCACGTCGATCTCGCCGCGGCGCGACCGAAGCGTCACCGTGTCGCCGTCCTCGATACCGTAGCGCTCGGCGTCGTTCGGGTGAACGTCGACGAAGTTCTCGGGGTGCTGACGCGAGAGCGTCGGCGACCGACGACTCATCGTGCCGGTGTTGTAATGCTCCTCGAGACGGGCCGTCGTGAGAATGAGCGGGTACTCCTCGTCGGGAACCTCAGCGGGCGGCTGGTGGCGAACGCCCTCGATCTGACCCAGCCCGCTCTCCGTGTCGAAGGAGTCCTCGTAGAGGTACTGGTCGCCCTCGTCGCCCTCCTCGTAGCAGGGCCACTGGATCCCCTCCTCCCCGAGCGCGTCGTAGGTCATCCCGTGATAGATCGGGCACACCCGTCGGAGCTCCTCGAAGACGGCCTCGGCGTCGTCGAACCGGAACCCCTCCTCGCCGAACAGCCGGCTCCCGACCTCCATCAGGATGTCGAGGTCGTGCTTCGTGTTCTCGTGAACCGTCTCGACGCCGCGCATCAGCTGGACGCGCCGGTCGGTGTTGGTGACGGTGCCGCCGCGCTCCGCCCACGTCGTCGCCGGCAGGATGACATCCGCGAGTTTGGCGGTCTCCGTCATGAAGATATCCTGTACGCAGAGGAACTCGAGATCCTCTGCGAATCGCTTCTCCGTCTGATTGCCGTCCGGCTCGCTCATGATGGGGTTTTCACCCATCACGTACAGCCCGTGGACGGTGTCGCCGATCGCGTGCGAGATCTCGACGTTCGTGAGTCCGGGCTCGTCGGGGACTTCGAAGCCCCACACCTCCTCGACCGCCTGGCGGGCCTCGTCGTCGTCGACGAGCTGGTAGCCGGGAAGAACGTTCGGCATCGCGCCGACGTCACAGGTCCCCTGCACGTTGTTCTGGCCGCGAAGCGGGTTGACGCCGGTGCCCGGCTTCCCGAGGTTCCCCGTGATCAGCGCGAGGTTGATCTCGTTTTGCACGTTGTCGACGCCGCAGGTGTGCTGGCTCATCCCCATCCCGGTGAAGATGGCGGCGTTGTTCGCCATCGCGTACTTCTCCGCGGCGAGCTCGATATCCTGCAAGGGAACGCCGCACTCCTCGGCGGCGGCTTCCTTGTCGAAGTCCGCGAGCGTCTCTTTGAGGTGGTCAAACCCCTTCGTCCGCTCTTCGACGAACTCCTCGTCGATCCAGCCGGCGTCGGGATCGGCTTCGTGACCCTCGAGAATCGTTTTGAGGACGATATTGAGGAGCGGGATGTCGGTTCCGGGGTTCAATTGGAGGTGTTGGTGACGCTCCGTCTCGTCGATCTTGAACGAGCGCGTCGTCTTGTTGGCGTGCGGGTCGACCTGGATGACGGTCGCTCCCTCCAACACCGCCTGTCGGAAGTACTGGCTGTTGGCGATGGGGTGTTGCTCGCCGGGGTTCGCGCCCTGGATCCAGAGGACGTCCGCCGACTCCTCTAAGTCAGCCATGCTGTTGGTCATCGCACCCTGCCCGAGGCTGGTCCGGAGCGCCCATACGGTGGAGGCGTGACACATCCGCGTGCAGTTGTCGACCTGATTCGTGCCGTATCGGCGCGCGAGCTTCTGGAGGAGGTAATTCTCCTCGTTCATCGTCTTCGAGGAGCCGAAGAATCCCATCCCGTCCGGGCCGTGCTGTTCGCGGATCCGTTCCATCTCCGAGACGATCCGGTCGTACGCCTCCTCCCACGTCGCCTCGCGGAACTCGCCGTCTTCTCTTACCAGGGGGTCGGTCAACCGGTCCTCGTGGTCGACGACCTGCGTCGCCGCGCCGCCCTTGATACAGACGCGTCCCTCGTTGACCGGGGCATCGCCCCACGGTATGAAGTTCACGTCGCCAGGGTCGTCGCCCTGGTTCACCTTGATTCCGCAGCCGACGCCGCAGTACGGGCAGATCGTCTTTACCGGCTCGTCGTTCTCAGTCGACATCGACATCACCGTGGTATGTGTTCATATGTCACGGTTTGTAACGCGGGCCAGATGAGTGTGTCGGTGCGATCGACGCTCGCGAACCGGCACAGCGCCCGGAGCCAGCACGTCTCACCGCCGACTCACTCCATCGCCACCTCACCGCCGAACCGTTTTGTCGGCGGAGCCCGTTCGGCGCCCATGGGACTCTCGATCGCCGATGTCGAAGCGCGCGTCCCGGAGCACGTCGAAGCCTATCGCGAGACGGCACCGTTTTATCCGGTCGAGCAGGAGGCGATCGAGTCGCTCCCGGCGGCGTTCCGTGCCGGCGAGTACGGCCCGCGGGACCTCGAGTGGGTCGTCCGGTGGTACTTCCGGAGACGGGTCGGCGCGAGCGACCACGAGCGACGGCGGGCGGTCGAAGACGCGGTCGCCGACGTGGACCGCGCGGCGATGCGGGCGGCGATGTGGGACGCGGTCGACGCGCTCGAAGAAGCGGGACGCCCCGGTGAGCGGGAGGGGTGCGGAACCCCGAACACAGGCGCCGCGCCCGCTCACCACCGCGCCCTCGAAGCGCTCACTCGGCTTCCAGGGGTCGACACCGCGGTCGGATCGGCGCTGCTGTGGTTCCTCGATCCTGATCGGTTCTTCGTCTTCGGCGACCGCGAGTGGCGGGTCGTCGCCGAACTCACCGACCTCGACGACGGATATCCGGAACCGATGACCGTCGAGGCGTACGACCGATACCTCGATGCGGTCCGGCGGCTCGCGAGCGAGCTCGAGGTGGACCACTGGACGCTCTATCTCGTCGTCCAACGGGTGTACGCGGCGGAGTTCGGTGGGGCGTAGCGCGCTTGTCGACCGCGGGGCGATACCGGGTTGACGCGGGATCACTGCTGATCCGACGCGACAACCTACCGGTCGATGAACGGTGGAATGACCACTCGCGCCCGCTTCTCGTCGCCGCGGACTACCACGCTCACATTCGTGCCCGCTTCGGCGTAACTCTCGTGGAGGTATCCCAGTCCGATCGGCTCGTCGAGCGTCGGGCTCATCGTGCCGGACGTGAGATGACCGACTCGTGTGAGGTCACCGTCAGTAACCGCGTACCCGCCGCGGGGGACGCCTCGGTCGAGGAGCGTGACACCGACGAACCGCTCCTCGACGCCGTCCTCCTTCTGGGCTTCTAAGGCGTCGCGCCCGACGAACTCCGTGTCGAGTTTCACGACGAACCCGATCCGGGCCTCGTACGGGGTCCGGGGCTCGTCGTCGGGGTCGAAATCCTGTCCGGAGAGGAGGTACCCCATCTCGGTCCTGAGGGTGTCTCGTGCGCCGAGCCCGCAGGGCTGTGCGTTCGTCGGCGCGTCCGCGAACGCGCTCCACACCGTCTCGACGGCGTCTGTCGGGCACATCACCTCAAATCCGTCCTCACCGGTGTAGCCGGTCCGTGCGACCCAGCTCTCCACGCCCCCGACCGCGGCGACGGTCGCCTCGAACTTCGAGAGGCCGACCACCCGGTCTCTCGGAGTCGCCTCGTCGAGCGCGTCGACGGCGTCGGGCCCTTGGACGGCGAGCATCGCCCAGTCGCTCGTCGCGTTCTCGACGGTCGCGTCGAGGTCCCACTCGTCGCGGAACCCCGTCCACCGGTCGAGCATCTGCTCGTCGTGACCGGCGTTCGGCACGAAGAGGTACGCCGGGTCGCCAGCGGGCGCGTCGAGATCGACGCTGCCGGTCGCGTCTCCGTCTGACGCCCCGAGTTCCGCGAGGGCGTCCGTCCCGGCGCCGGCTTCGACCCCGTCGGGGAGCCGGTAGACGACGGTGTCGTCGAGCATGACGCCGTCCGCGTTCGTGATGGCGGCGTACTGCGAGTCCCCGGGGTCGAGGGCGCTCACGTCGTTCGTCGTCAACCGGTTCATCAGCCTCGTCGCGTCCGGACCCGCCACCTCGATTTCACCCATATGCGAGACGTCGAAGACGCCGACCGCCTCGCGGACCGCGGCGTGTTCCTCGCGGATCGAGTCGAACTCGACGGGCATCTGCCAGCCGCCGAAATCGGTGAACTTCGCGCCGCGCGCGTCGTGGACGTCGTGAAGCGGTGAGGCTCGATCGGTCATACCGGCATCTCTCCCGGACGAACCTAAGGTCTTGCTATCGGGGTGAAGAGGTGTTATGCGACTATTCGGGAGCCTCGATCGACTCTGCCGCGGGGCGCCGACAGTCTCAAGCCGTCCCCGCTCACCACTTCGGACGTGACTCGGAGCCTGGCCGGTCTGCTCGCGCCCGCCGCCGCGATCATCCTCGCGACGCTGGTCGTCGTCACGGTCGTGGGCGCGTGGCCCCCGTTCGTCGCCGTCGAGAGCGGGAGCATGGCCCCAGAGGTGGAGCGCGGCGACCTCGTCGTCGTCACCTCGACGGACCGGTTCCCGTGGGGCGGCCTCGTCGGCAGCGACGACGACGGGGCGCCGACACGGCTGGGCGGTGTCGGCGACGTCGCGGTGTTCACCCCGCCGGGACACGGGGGCGGGCCGGTCCTCCATCGGATCGCCTTCTCGGTGACCGAAGGCGAAGACTGGACCGAGCGCGCGGATCCGGCGCTGCTCGACGCGAGCTGCGCGGAGCTGTCCACCTGTCCGGCTCCGCACGACGGCTACGTCACCTACGGCGACGCCAACGGGGCG
This sequence comes from uncultured Halobellus sp., assembly GCA_964574565.1. Taxonomy (GTDB): domain Archaea; phylum Halobacteriota; class Halobacteria; order Halobacteriales; family Haloferacaceae; genus Halorubrum. The sequence goes on from CAZNOA010000001.1 coordinate 27,935, forward strand.
TACGACCAGAGCGCGGGGATCGCGCCGGTCGTCCGCGGGGAGTGGATCCACGCCAAGGCGCTCTTTTCGATCCCGAAGCTCGGCTGGTTCCGGCTCGCCGTCGACGCCGCGGTCCGGAGCGTCGGCGTCCTGCCGACCGCCCTCGCCGTGGGCGGGACCGCCGCGACGCTGGGCGGGGCCGGCGCGGTCCTGTTCGGGCGGCTGCGGCGTCTGGCGGGAGCGAACGATCCGGAGTGACTTCGACGGAGAAAACGACTGCGACGGCCCGACGGGGACCGATCCATCGCGACGCAGGCCCCAATCGGTCGGCGGTCCGCGTCCGCGGCTGGCGGCTACTCCGATGACGAGGTCGGTGAGGCGTCGGCGGCGTCCGCCTCGTCCGCGCCGGCGGGTTCGCTTCCATTCGCGTCGTCGTCCGACTCACCCACGTCGCCGTCGAGGGTCACCTCGTCGTTCGCGGCGTTGCGGAGGGCGTCGGAACGGCCGAACTCGCCGGGGGCGATCGCGAGCGTCCGGATCCCGTAGCCGTTGGCGGTCTCGACGACGGGCTTGAAGTCGGTGTCCCGGGAGGCGATCGCGAGCGTCGTCATCCGGCCCTCGGCCGCGAACCGGGCGGCGTCGACCGCGAGCTTCACGTCGACGTCGCCGCTCGTGATGACGACCTCGAAGCCGCGGGCCTCCGCGGCCTGAATGAGTCCGGGCGTCGCGTGTTCGTCGAGGTAGAGCCGGGTCGTCACGAGGGGCCCTTCCGCCTCCGCTGCGGTCCGCACGTCGTCGAGGTCGACGTCGAACTCCTCGCGTAACACGTTCGGGCCGTCGACGAACAGGGCGACGCCGACCGGTTCGTCGTCCGTCCGACCAGTAGTGTCCATGCGATCTGTCGGTGACGCGCGGAAATATGCGTGCTGGTCTCGATCCGTCGCGTCGGCGGTTCGGCGACGACGGTTCGAAGGGGGCGGTTCGAAGGGGGACGGTTCGAGACCGGCGAGATTCACATGACCGTGTGAACCGGTCACTTATCAGCCTCTCGGCTGTAGTGCGCCTATGATATCTCGGGTGCTGGTACCGATGGACGAGTCGGAGATGGCGGAGCGCGCGCTCAAGTACGCGCTCGAGGTGCATCCGGACGCGGAGATAACCGTGCTCCACGTCGTCGGCGAGCCCTCCTCGATGATGGGCCGCGCGGCCGGGATCGCCCTCTCGGACGACCCCGAGCGAGCGGCCGAAGAACACGCAAGGGAGCTGTTCGAGCGGGCCCGCGAAATCGCCGCCGAGGCCGGCGCCGAGATCGAGACGGTCGTCAAGAGCGGGCATCCCGCCCGCGCGGTGATCAACGCGTCCGGGGAGTTCGACACGGTCGTCATCGGGAGCCACAGCGGCACCCTCGCCGACCGGCTGCTCGTGGGCAACGTCGCGGAGAAGATCGTTCGACGATCGGGAGCGCCGGTGACCGTGGTTCGCTGATCGCTTCCCGCGCCTTCGATCCCTTATATTCGTATTACGACTTGGCTGACGACCGTACTGTATATGCAGAGGACTCAAATAGCATGTCCAAGAATAACGGAGTAAGATGTCTAAATCAAAAGCGTTCACCGTCATTTCCGAGCAGAACGATCATGATTGTACCACGGTTCGTGCACATCCCCGCAACGACACCTACCACATCGTCGACTACGCGGACGAGGACGCCCGCGAGCGCGTCGCGGACCTGCCGGTCGGCTCTGTCGTCCGGATGGAACTGTCGCGGGCTGGTCGCCGCAGCAACGTCTGGCGGGCGGAGTCGGTACGGACCGCACACACCGACGGCGGGAGAGAGGAGTAAGCGGGGCGCGAGTCGGTAACCGAGTCGTCTCGTCTCCGTCCGGTCCCCGCGTGTCTCGACCTCGCTCGTTGTGAAACGCCGCTTCCCGCTTATAGCTCCCGCGTGAGCCGGGGGTTCGTCACTGCCCCGTCGGCCGCCGAGGCGAAGTCCCGCGCGTACTTCGCGAGGACGCCGCCATCGTACTGCGGTGCCGGCTCGTCCCACGCCGCCCGCCGCTCGGCCAGCTCCTCGTCGGAGAGGTCGACGGTCAGGTCGCGCTCGGGGATGTCGACGGTGATGTGATCCCCGTCTTCGATGAGCCCGATCGGGCCGCCGTCGGCCGCCTCGGGTGCGACGTGACCGATCATCGGGCCGCGCGTGCCGCCCGAGAAGCGGCCGTCGGTGAGCAGCGCCACGTCCTCCTCGTGGCCGGCGCCGACGACGGCGGCGGTGACCCCGAGCATCTCGCGCATCCCCGGTCCGCCGGTCGGCCCCTCGTTGCGGATCACGATCACGTCGCCGGAGTCGACCGCGCCCGACTGGACGTACTCCATCGCGTCCTCCTCGTTCTCGAACACGCGGGCGGGCCCCTCGTGGTAGAAGGCGTCGTCGCCGGTCACCTTCAGCACCGCGCCGTCCGGCGCGAGGTTCCCCTTGAGGATCTTGATGGCGCCCTCCGCCTCTTTGGGCTCGTCGACGGTGTAGAGGAAGTCCGCCTCGATCGCGTCGTCGTCGGGCAACTCGCCGTTCGATTCCAGCTCGGCCAGCTCTTCTTCGAGCGTTCGACCGGTAACCGTCATCGCGTCGCCGTGGAGGAGGTCCGCTTCGAGGAGCCGCCGGAGCACGACCGGGACGCCGCCGATCTCGTGGAGGTCGTTCATCACGCGGCTCCCGCCCGGTTGGAGGTTCGCGATCTTCGGGGTCCGCCGGGAGATCGCATCGAAGTCCTCGATTGCGAGGTCGACGTCGGCCTCCGCGGCGAGCGCGAGCAGGTGGAGGACCGCGTTCGTCGAGCCGCCCATCGCGGTCTGGACCGCGATCGCGTTCTCGAACGACTCGCGCGAGAGGATGTCGGAGGGGCGGCGGTCGTTCTCGATACAGTCGACGACGAGCTCGCCGGCCCGCTCGGCCACCGAGTACCGCTCCTCGTCCTCGGCCGGGGGCGACGCCGAGCCGAGCGGCGCCAGTCCGAGCGCCTCGGAGAGGGAGGCCATCGTGTTCGCCGTGAACATGCCGCCACAGGAGCCCGCGCCGGGGCAAGCGTGGCGCTCGAGGTCGTCGAGTTCCTCGCCGCTCATGTCGCCTTCGGCGTAGGCGCCGACGCCCTCGAACACCTGCACGATCGTCACGTCGCGGCCGTCGTGCTGGCCGGGCATGATCGAGCCGCCGTAGAGGAACACCGACGGGAGATCGGTGCGGATCGCGGCCATCATCATCCCGGGGAGGTTCTTGTCGCAGCCGGCGACCGTCACCAGCGCGTCCATGCGCTCGCCGAACGAGACGAGTTCGACGCTGTCGGCGATCACTTCACGGGAGATGAGGCTGGCCTTCATCCCCTCGGTCCCCATCGAGATGGCGTCGGAGATGGTGATCGTCCCGAACTCGATCGGCATCCCGCCCGCGCGGTCGATCCCGTCGATGGCCGCGTCGGCGACGTCGTCGAGGTGGACGTTACACGGCGTGATGTCGGCGGCGGGGTTCGGCACCCCGACTATCGGCGACGAGAGGTCCTCGTCGTCGAACCCCATCGCGCGGAACATCGACCGGTGGGGAGCGCGGTCGGCTCCCTCGGTCACGTCCCTGCTTCGGAGGGTCTCGTTTTTCTCGCCTGCAAACCGGTCCGCGTCGCCGCCGCGCCGGCGAGGGGCGTCGCCCTCGTCGGATCGTGGCTGCTGTTCGCTCATACCGATCCCTGTCGCTCGGGGGTCTTAAACGAACGCAACGAAACAAGGGTTGCTTCGATGGAGACGCGTTCAGTACGGCGGCGACGTGAACCCGTCCCAGTCGCCGACGGGTCGGACGCCGATTCCGTGGAAGTCGCTGTCCGCGTTGTCGCCGTCGGGCTGGACGACGTCGACGCGCTCGCGCGATTCGATGTCGAACACGGCGTAGCCGGGGGTGATCCCGGTCGCGGCGTGGGGGTCGCCCGAGAGCGGGTTCGGGCCGCGGAGGGTGACGAACATGTACTCGCCGTCCGGCGACGCCCACATGATGTCGGGCGCGTCGGACTCCGCGGGGTCGTCGGCTTGCTCCGGGCCGAACGCGTCGATCTCGTCGATGATCTCGTCGGTGTCGGGATCGAGGATTAACCCGTCGTTCGTCTCCCGATTCAGCACCCACAGCTCCTCGCCGTCCGGCGTGAGCCAGAAGCCGTGCGCGTCGACCCCGCGGGTCGAACCGACGGTGTCGACCTCGTCGGCGGCGGTGTCGTACACGTAGAACTCGCCGACGCCCTCGGCGGCGACCGGGTCCTCGTCGGGGTCGGCGTCCGGGTCCGAGGGGAGGCCCGCTGTGAGGTAGAACTTCTCGTCGGTCGGGTGGCCGACCGTCCCGCAGTTCGTCGGGATCTCGTCGCCGGGGTACGCGCGGTCGACCGTGAAGTCGTCGTGGTCGACGATCACGAGCGCCGCGTCGTGGTAGCTCGGCCCCATCGTGTGGAGCGACCGGCCGTCCTGCGCGTACTGATGGCAGATCGGGGCGCCCGACTCGATACCGGCGTCGAGGATCGTCTCGTTTTCGCGGACGTCGATCTCCGCGACCTGTTCGAACGTCTCGTCGTCGAGGTCGACGTCGATCCGGACGATCTTCTCTTCGCCGATCACGTCGACGTGAATGAACTCGTCGTCCGGCGAGAAGCCGGCGAAGTGAGAGCCCGCACCGGTCTCGAGGTTCGCGACCAGTTCGCGGTCCTCGGTCCGGTAGATGAGAACGCGCGCACCGGCCGTACAGGCCACGGCGGCGTACTCGTAGTCAGCGCTGTAATCGACCATGTGCGGCACCTCTCCGCCCTCAGCGCCGGTGTCGATCTCGTCGATCTGTTCGAAGCCACCGTCGTCGGTCGGCTGGTGAATATAGATCGTGTTTGTCCCCTGATCGGCGCCCCAGATCTCGTAGGTCGCCTCGGCGGCGTCGTCCGCACAGCCGGCCAGTCCGCCGATTCCCGCGGCGGTCGCGCCTGCGAGAAACGTCCGTCGAGTCGTGTCCGTCATACTGTCTGTAGGCTGGCGATACGCAAACTAAACGCTGCCGATTCGAAACGTCGGAAACCACCGGAGAAGGCGGTCAAACGCCCGAATTCGGCGCATTAGCGTCATAGGTACACATGATATTCGCCGTTATCTGTGACGCCGGATCTCTGGATTACGCCCGGGTTGCTGGGCACGGAAACGGCCACCCCGACGGCGCGTGACGGAGCGAACGTCACCGTGTCACCGTTCGGCGCTCCGTAGTGATCCGACGAGCACGTCGTGAACTCCGTCCGGGCCTGTCCTCCGATCACAGACTATATTGCTCTCTGAGTGCAATACCAACGTATGCAATTGAACGTATCCGGACGGAACGCGGCCGCGATCGGACTCATCGCGCTTCTACTGGCCGGTACGTTCGTCGCGTTCGCGGCGTGGGCGGGCGGAACGATGGGGGGCGGTATGATGGGCGGCGGCATGATGGCTCCGTTCTGGTTCCCGCTTTTCGCGCTGTTCCCGCTGGTCGCCATCGCCGTGATCGGGTACGCGGTCGTCCGCGCGATGTCGGACGAGAAGTCGTCTGAGACGGACACCCTCGCGGACGACACGCCGACCGACCCGGTCGATCGGCTCCGTGAGCGCTACGTGGACGGCGAGCTCACCGAAGCCGAGTTCGAGCGAGCGGTGGGTCAAGCGCTCGACGAGCGTGACGACTCCGGAGCGGAGTCGACCTCGCGCGAGAGCGACGACAGGGTGACCGCGACAGAAGGCGGGCGGTCGTGAACGAAGACGACTGAAAAGCGGCGATCGTGAACGACGACCGGTGAGCGTCGTGGAGGCCGAGCGCCCCGGTCCGACCGCTTCCCGCTACGCGAAGGCCTCGAGGATTCCCGCCCCGTCGGTGGTCCGACCGAGCTCGGGCAGGGTGGCGCGTTCGGGGTGCGGCATGAGGACGGCGACGGTCTTGCGCTCCCCGAGGACCCCGGCAATGTTGTCGGTCGACCCGTTGGGGTTGGCCGCGTCGGTGGCGTTCCCCTCGGTGTCACAGTAGCGGAAGAGGACGCGGTCGTCCGCGACGAGGTCGGCGTGAGCGGCATCGCTTATCTCGAACCGCCCCTCGCCGTGTGCGATCGGGACGTCGATCACGTCGCCCTCGGCGTAGGCGGCGGTCCACGGCGTGTCGTCACGCTCGACGCGGAGATGAACGGGCTCACACTGGAAGCGCGCTGAGGCGTTGGTGGTGAAGGCGCCGGGGGTGAGGCCGGATTCCGAGCCGATCTGAGCCCCGTTACAGACGCCGAGCACGGGGACGCCGTCGGCGGCGGCGGTGCGGACTTCCTCCATGATCGGGGCGCGTGCGGCCATCGCGCCGGCGCGCAGGTAGTCGCCGTACGAGAAGCCGCCGGGGAGGACGACCCCGTCGGTGTCCGCGGAGAGGCCGTCTTCGTGCCAGACCCGTTCGGCGTCGGTTCCGAGGTGTTCCAGCGCGCGGACCGCGTCGCGGTCGCAGTTGGAACCCCCGAATTGGACGACGGAAACCGTCACGCCGACCACCCCGTGTGAGCGGCAGGACAGACGGTTTTCGTCGGAGTGACGACGGAGACCGTCATCGCTCGGCGACCGCGACGTCGTAATCGTGGATCGTCGGGTTCGCGAGCAGCCGCTCGGCCATCTCCGTGGCGCGCTCGGCGGCCTCGTCTCGGTCGGCCGCGTCGAGGTCAACCTCGAAGCGGTCCGCCGAGCGGAGATCCGACAGCTCGAAGCCGAGCCGTTCGAGGGCCTGTTGAGTCGTCTCGGCCTCCGGATCGAGGACGCCCCGCTTCAGTCGGACCGTCACCGTCGCGGTGTATGCCGTCATAGCCGGTAGTGCGGAGTCGTGTGTAAAAACCGTTTTGGAACGGCTTTTATATCCACGTACGTGGATATATCTCGGTCGATCGTCGGGATATTCGGCCGGCGGAGAGCGAAAGGTGAAAACCCCTCCGTGTTCTGGACAGGGTGTATGCAGCCGCTCGAACGCCCGGAGGTGATCGTCGCATGACCCGCGAACTGACCGAAATCACGGTCGTCGGAGGAGACAAGACCGGACTCATCGCGCGGGTCACCTCGCTGCTGTTCGAGCGGGGAATCAACATCGAGGACCTCGACCAGGCCGTCCGCGAGGGCGTCTTCCGGATGACGACCCGCGTCGACGCTTCCGAGATGCAGACGTCACGCGGAGAGCTCCGCCGCGCGCTCGCCGAACTCGGCCGAGAGCTGGACGTGGACATCCAGGTTCGATTCCCGAGCGACCGGGACGCGCGGCGGATCGCGCTGCTCGTCACGAAGGAGACCCACGCGCCGGAGGCCATGCTGGAGGCGGAGGCCGCGGGCGACCTAGCCGCCGACGGCGAGGCGGAGATCCCCGTCGTCATCGGGAACCGCGGCGACCTCCGGTCGCTCGCGGAGCGTTACGACAAACCCTTCTACGACGTGGGCGACGGGAACGGCAACACCGACGAGGGGCGTCTGCTCGACCTGTTGGCCGAGTACGACGTGGACCTCATCGCCCTCGCGCGATACATGCGTATCCTCTCGCCGGAGGTCGTCTTCCGCTACGAGGGGCGGATCATCAACGTCCACCCCTCGCTGCTGCCGGCGTTCCCCGGCGCGGAGGCGTACCGGCAGGCGAAGGACGCGGGCGTCCGGATCGCCGGCGTCACCGCTCACTACGTGACGACCGACCTCGATCAGGGGCCCGTGATCGCGCAGCGCGCCTTCGACGTGCCCCCGAGCGCCGACGTCGACGAGATCAAGCGCCGCGGGCAACCCCTCGAAGCCGACGTGTTACTCGACGCGGTACGGCTCCACCTCGCCGACGCGATCGCGATCCACCGCGGAACGGTCCACGTCCGAGAGGAGATCGACGTCGACGCACAGCTCGGGCTCAGCGAGGCGGCGATCGGCGCCAACCCGGACGAGCCGGTCGACGGCGAGCCGCTCTCGCGGTCACGGGTTCCGCCCGCCGGAGGCGACTGACCCCGGGCTCCGGACCGCTCCGTCTCAACCTGTGTGATTTAAATCCCGCGTGCCGTAGAAGGGGGTGATGTTCACACGTCGGCCGCTGAGTCGCTTCCGCGCCGACACGAGCGCGATCGTGCGAAGCGACGAGCGTGTGCTCCTCCTGTTTCTCCTCCTCTTATCGATCGCCGCGCTCGCGGTGTTCCTCCACTACACCGTCCTGATTCTCGAAGGGCTCCCGGAGGTCGTTCCGTCGGAGCCGCCGCGCCCCTGAGCGGTCGCGGGTGACGCCGGCAGCGACGTCGCCGCGACGCCGTCCGCTACTCCGTTTCGTCGTCGAGCTCTCTGACCAGTTCGTCGATCACGACGTCCCACGCGTGCGCCGATCCGTTGGTCTGAAACTCCCAGGCGCCGCGCACGTCCACGTCGGCCTCGATTGCCTTTTCGACGGCTTCGGCGAGCGCCGCCGCGAAGTCGTCGTCGTCGGTAATGGTCACGGTGTTGAATTGATCGCGTGTCATACTGTGATAGCCACGACCCTCGACTCGAAGAACCGACGGCGAGACCCCGACCGGTCTCACGGCTCGGGTCGGGCTTCGGGAAGGGAGTTCGGGTGAATGTTCCTTGTCGGCACACACCGGTATGGCTGTCGTTTAGCATGGTCTACCATGCAGCTAACGCCGTGGGTGGTACACCATGCCGGCTATATTTAGGCATCTCGGTCACAACACCTCGCCAAAGGATGGCAGTCATCGCTCACCTCCAGATCCCCGCCGACTCGTTCGAACTCGGTCGGATCCTCGAGTTAGAAGCGGGCGGAACGATCGAGCTCGAAAACATGGTCCCGATGGGTGAGAAAGCCGTTCCGTTCTTTTCGGTGAGCGACGACGTCCGCGAGTCATTCGAGCAGAGCGTCGAGGATCACCCGTCGGTCGACCACATCGTCGAAGTGACGCGTCACGACGGAGAGCGGCTCTACTCGTTGGACTGGAACGTCTCCCGCGACGTGTTCTTCCGGGGAATCATCGAGCTGGGCGGACAGCTCCTGAGCGCCACCGGAACGGTCGAGACGTGGGAGTTCGAGATTCGGTTCCTCACCCACGAGACACTCAGCGAGTTCCAGGAGTACTGCGCGAACGCACACGTCCCCGTCGAGGTCGGGCGCATCTACAACCCCGTCCGGCCGGGGACCGGAATGTGGTACGGAGTCACGGGGCCCCAGCGGGAAGCGCTGACGCGCGCCGTGGAGGGTGGATACTACTCGATTCCGCGGCGGCTATCGACCCAAGAGCTGGCCGACGAGCTCGGCATCTCCGATCAGGCCGTCACGGAACGACTGCGCCGCGCGATCGAGACGCTGACTCGAAACACCCTCATCGCGATGCAGGAGGATCAGGAAGAGGAGTTCGAGTAGTCGCGCGCGGCGACCCACCGGATTGGCCTCGAACTCCGCATCGCTGTCGACCGCGATGAAGGCCGTGTCATAGCCGAACGAGCAGGTCTCGGTTCCGAGCGCGATAGGTGAGGTCACCGGCGGCCAACGCCGCTCGTCGCCGGCTCGCCCAGTCGCCCGCGTCGTATCCCGTCTCGCCGACCGCCGTCTCGATCGTGTCGAGTATGTGCCCGAGAACGGTTTCGTCGTCGGTCGTGTACGGGGGTTCGATCGTCCACGGCGAAGGGCCGTCGGCGACGACGGACTCCGCGGCCCGCGCGAGCGCGGCGGCCCCCTCCGGGCCGCCCGGACGGTACTCCCGCATGTGTCGGTGATAGGCGTCGAGTACGGCGTCGTCTTCGGGATCCGCCGGCGAGAGCGTCGTCTCGCCGTCGTACGTTATCGGCGCGTACGCGAGCGGTGCGACGGCGCCGAGACGCCCGACCGCGGGCTCGGCGTCGACCACGTCGAAGAACGCGCAGCCGACGACGGCGTCGAAACGCCGGCCGGTCGACTCGGCGTACTCGAACGCGTCGGCGACGCGGAGGTCGACCGCGAGGTCGCCGAGCCGTATGGACTGCTCGTCGTCCGCCGCGCCCTCGTCGGCCCGTCCGTCCGGGTGAGACGCGAGTCGCCTGCGACCCGCGCGGATCGCCCCCTCGTGGGTGTCGACCGCGATCCATCGCCCGTCGTCGATCACCCCCCACTCGTGGAGCCGCTGGACCATCGTTCCGGTGCCGGCACCGACTTCGAGGACCGTCGGCTCCGGCGGCAGCGCCTCGGCGAACGCGCGCAACACGTCGCGGTTCAGCGAGCGGTCGTCGAGCCCGCGCTTCGCGTCGAGATACGCCGCGTGATCGATATCGGTCATAGGGTTTCGAGGAAGTCCACCGCGTCGTCTAACGTCTCGGTCCAGGTCGGCCACCCGTCGTACGTCTCTCTGGCGGCCACCCCCATCTCGGCCAGCCGGTCCCGGTCGGCGAGCCGGCCCAATCCGTCGGCGACGGCCGCCGGGTCGTCGGGCGGAACGAGGAGGCCCGACTCGCCGTCGCGAACGAACTCGACGGCCCCGCCGGCGGTCGTCGCCAGCGGGACGCAGCCGAACCCCATCGCCTCCAAGTACACCATGCCGAACGGCTCGTATCGAGAGGGGACCGCGAGGACGTGGGTCTCGCGGAGCCGGGCGGCGACCGCCTCGTCGTCGAGCCGACCGGCGAATCGGACCCGACCGGCGATCCCGGCATCCGCCGCCGTCTCGCGGACGCGGTCGACGTAAGCGGGGTCGCCGTCGGTGTCGCCGACGACGGTGAGCCGCCAGTCCGGATCCGCGTCGGGGCCGTCGGTCGGCGGCGATCGCTCGATTCTCGCGAGCCCCTCGACGAGCGTGTCGAGCCCCTTCCGCTCGACGACGTTACCGAGGAACGTCACGTCGAGGGGTCGCTCGCTCGCCCGCTCGCGGATCGCCGCGACCGAGATCTCGGGGGCGAACCGGTCGCCCGCGGGCGGCGCGACGACGGATCGCCCCGGCGCGCCGAGCGGCGCAGCGTCCCGCCGCGTCGTCTCGGCGTTGTAGATCGCAGCGTCGACCCCGGAGAGGAACCGCCCCTCGATTCGACGGACGGCGCGCCGGGCGATCCCGGTTCGCGCCCGCGAGGCGAGCATGTGCAGCAGCGCGACCGTCGGGGCCTCGATCCGACGGTTCGCCGCGAGCAGGGAGGGGTGTGCGAGCCCGTCCTCGACGACGACGTCGAACCCGTCGAGCCGCGCCGCGATCCGCCGCCCCCGGAGGTTATCCGTCAGCTGGCGGGGATACGAGCGCCACGGGAGCGAGACGATATCGGTGTCGTGGCCGCGCTCGCGGAGCCGGTCGCGGAGCCGCCGGTCGTAGTAGAACCCGCCGGAGCGGTTGTCGACGTCGCCCGCGAGCACCAGTCCGACGCGCATCACGGGAACGTCTCTGTGTAGCTCACGAACGCCTTGTCGTCCTCGTGGACGGTCACGGTCAGCTCTTCGACCGCGGGCGCGTCGATTCCGGCGATCCGGTCGAACAGCGCCCGGGCGAGCCGCTCGACGCTCGGATTCCCCTCTAAGTGGTCGTTGAGCGTCTCGTCGCGGTACGTCTCGACGGCGTCGGCGAGCCTGTCGCGGGCGAGGTCGATGTCGAGCAGGTAGCCGTAGGCGCCGAGTTCGGGGCCGCGGAACGTCACCTCGGCCTCGAACGCGTGCGAGTGGAGCTCGCCCTCCGCCGGCGGAGGGCTCGGAACGGTCAGGTAGTGCTGTGCCACGAACGCCTCGGTGACGGTGACGGAGTACATGGTAGTCAGTAGGTGAACAGGATCTGCAGGGTGTTTTCGGCGTCGTTCGAGAGCCGACGATACGCCTCGGGGGCCTCGTCGACGGGGAGGCGATCGGTGACGAGCCGCTCGGCGATACGCTCGTCGGCGGCGAGCCGACCGAGCTCGCGCCACGTCGTCTGTCGACGCCGATCGCGGTCCCAGCGGCCGCGGAGTTCGGGAGCGACCGTCGAAACCTGACTGCTCTCGATGGCGACGCGACCGCGATGGAAGTGGTCGCCGAACCCCAGTTCGGCGCGTTTCGTGCCGTACCACGACCCGACGAGGACGCGCCCGTCGTACCTCGTCGACTCGACCGCGGACTCGAGGGTCTCGGGGCGGCCGCTGACTTCGACCGCGAGGTCGACGCCGCCGGTCAGGTCTCGGACGGTCGCGGCCGCGTCGACCGCCGCCGGGTCGACGGTCTCGTCGGCCCCGAGGTCGACGGCAACTCCCCTGCGATGCTCGCGCGGCTCGACGGCGACGACAGAAGCCGCGCCGGAACGCGAGAACAGCGCGGTCGTCAGGAGTCCGACGACCCCCTGCCCGAAGACGGCGACATGCTCGCCGATACGTGGCGCGCCGTCGAGCGCGAAGTTGACGGCCGTTTCCGCGTTCGCGAACAGCGCGGCCGTCTCCGAGGAGACGCCGTCGGGAACCGGGTGGAGCGCCTCGGGCTCCGCGGTGAATCGGCTCTCGTGGGGGTTGAATCCGAAGACGGTCCGGCCGAGCCACGCGGGGTCGACGCCGTCGCCGACGGCCGTGACCTCGCCGACGGCAGCGTACCCGTATCGGAGCGGATACGACATGTCGCCGTTCAGCGACGCGAGCGACTCGTCGGCGACCGTCGTCGGATCGAGATCGCCGCGGTACGCGAGCAGTTCGGTGCCGGCGCTGACCGCCGAGAGCTCGGTCTCGACGAGCACCTCGTCGGATTCGGGGGCGGGAACGTCGACGTCGACGACCGCGACCGCTTCTGGACCGTTGAACTCGACGGCTCGGGCGTCGCCCACGCTCACCTGACCTCCCCGGAGTGCGGCACCGGATCGCGCTGTCGTCTCATACCGGACCTACGAGGCGATTCCTATTGGATGTTCGGTGAAATCGATCGCTCCGAACGGCCACTCAGATCGGTCGCGTCCGGCGATGATAATGGCGAACCCCGCGACGTGAGTCGCGATGGGGCGATCGGTCGTCGAAAGCCGTCAGAACTCGGCGTCTCGTCGGCGAAAGACCGGCTGAATCGATCGGCCTGTGTGAGCCGCGAGGTCCGGGCGTTTCCAACAGCCACAAACCCCCGTCCGTCCAAACGGGCGGCATGACGAACGGCCGGTCGCAGCGACTGAGCGATATCGGCGTCGGTCGAGCGATCGCGTACGGGCTACTCGTCGGCGGTGCGGCCTATCTCGTCGCGGTCGCGTACGGACCGGCGTCGACTGGCCTCCGACTCGCGACGGCGGCGGGAATCGCGGTCGCGTACGCGGGAGCGGCCCACGCGGTCGGCGTCCTGCGTCGACGTCGAGCACCGAGATGAGGGGGTCGACCCGTCGGCAGTCGGGGTCAGCGATCTCTCGGCCCACCAGACTCGTCTCGACGCCCTCGCCGACCCCTCTCGCGTCCCCCCGCTCGGTCGTCGTCGACCTCTTCCATCACGCGGGTGTGGAACTCGCGTAGCACGGCCGATTCGTCGTCCGCGAGCACGGTGTCGGAGTCGACGAGCGTCGCCAACCCGAACGAGAGCGGCGTCGGTGAGTCGACCGTGTGGTGTGCGACCGAGACGCTTCCGTCAGCGACGCCGCCCACCACCTCGCGGATACCGGCGATGTCGAGCCGGTCTTCCAACAGCTCGCGGTACGTCTCCTCCATGACGGCGAACTCGTCGAGGTCGTTTGCGAAGGAGAGCAGCATCTCCGCGGAGACCTGCTGTTCGGCGGCCGTCTTCTCGTACCCCTTGTACCGCTTGAGGATCATGAGCGACCGGGCCGCGTTGATCCGGAAGTACCGCTGGAGGAGGTCCGTCCCCTGTATCGCCTCGCGGAGGTCCGCACGGACGGTCTCCGGGTCCAGCTCGCGGAGGATCGCCCCCACGTCGACCTTGCGATTCAGCGGGAGTGCGAGGCTGAACCCGCGGTCCGCGACCGCGACGGCGACGTTGGCGTCGGTCCGGTTCGCACACGCCGCGGCGACAAGCCGCGAGAGCCCGTCGTTGAACCGCCGGCCGTATCCGGAGTGGACGTAGAACCGGCGCTTGTACTCGCCGCGGTCGAGCTCCTCCTCGACGA
>CAZNOA010000002.1:0-39349 GCA_964574565.1 uncultured Halobellus sp.
CGATCGTCGCGTTCACGTCGTTCGTGACCACGCCGACGACGACGATGAACCCCCCCGTGGCGATGTACCCGGCCCCCAGCTTTGCCCCGTAGCTGCCTTTTACCGCTGCGATCGGCATATCCGTGATCCGAAAACCATCATCTTAAACGGTCTCCCAAACATATCAATGATAATAATTTCGGGCTCGTGCCGGCCGTCGCGGACGGAGCCACTCTAATCCCCTCCGTCGCCGTGGGCCTCGGGGTACGAGAATCCCCGCTCTCAGGGGGCCACCGAGGGTTGGCTTTTGCGGGCCGCCCGGGTTCGGTCAGTCACTCCGCGCGCCGTCCCGCGTGGCCGGGATAGTCGCGCTCGAACCGCGAGCCGATCTCGTCGCGGTCGAGTCGGATCACGACCGGTCGACCGTGCGGGCAGGCGTACGGGTTCTCGCAGTCGTCCAGCCGGTCGAGCAGGTCGACGACCCGCCCCTCGGTGAGCGAGGTGTTTCCGGTCACCGACGGGTAACAGGCCAGATCTGCGAGGAGTTCGTCGACGACGTCCGTCACCGGCTCGTCGCCCTCGGTGGCGTCGCCGACGAGCGCCGAGAGGACGTCCCGCAAGAGGCCGGGGTCGAGCGCGGCGTCGAAGACGGCGGGGACCGCCCGAACGGTGACTTCGCGCTCGCTCGCGCGCTCGGCGCGGAAGCCGACGGCGGCCAAGTCGTCGACGAACTCGCCGAACAGCGCGGCCTCGCGGGCCGTCAGCTCGATCCGCACGGGCTCCGCGAGCACCTGGGCGTCCGCACCGTCCGCGAAGAGGGTCCGCAGCCGCTCGTAGTTCACCCGTTCGTCGGCGGCGTGCTGGTCGATCAGCACGAGGCCGTCGGGCGCCTCCGCGACGACGTACGTCTCGTGGAGCTGGCCGAGCACCCGCAGCGGGGGCAGCGAGTCGTAGGTCCGCTCTTCGGCGGTCGCCGCGCCGCCGAGCGTTCGCTGGTCGGTGGCACGAGCCGATCGCGAGCCGGCGCCGGTTACCGCGGACTCCCGGGCGTCGGCGCGGTCGGGGCCGGAACCGCGGTCGGCGCGGTCGGCGTCGGAATCGCGGTCGGCGCGGTCGGCGTCGGCGTCGCCCCCGGCTTCGACCTCCTCTTCGCCGGTCGTGTCGCCGTCGCCGGCGGCCGCCGACTCCGGCTGCCAGCTCCGAGCCGACGGTCGACCCGCACCGAGCCCTTCCCGCTCAGCCTCCGTCTCGTCCGGGGATCCGGTGGCGTCGCTCAGATCGTCCGTATCGCCCACGTCGTCCACGCCGTCCCCGTCGCGCACGTCGCCCACGTCGCCGACCGCCCAGGCGTCCTCGGCGTCCGGGTCGAGCGCCGCCGGTTCGCCGGTCGACCCCTCAGTGGCCGGCTCGTCGTTCGATACAGTGGCCTCGTCCGTTCCCGTCTCGCCGGACCGATCTCCGTCGTCTCGTCCGGCGAGCGCGGCCCGCTCGTGGTCGGTCCCGGCTCCGCCGACGGCCTCGGACTCCGAGGCTTCCGGTCGGATCGCCGTCTCGTCGGGCGCCGACTGACCGCGGGGTGCGGTCGACCGGATCAGTCCGTGGTCGAGCAGCGCCGACTCGACCGCGTCCGTGACGGCGGCCCGCACCGCGGGCTCCTCGTCGAACCGCACCTCGAGCTTGCGCGGGTGGACGTTCACGTCGACGTCGCCGGGCGGCACCTCGACGAACAACACCGCGAAGGGGTAGCGATCGGGGGCGAGCTGACCTCCATACGCGTCGAGGACGGCCTCTCGCAGCGCGCTCGCAGTGACGTACCGATCGTTGACGTACGTCGCGAGGTAGTCGCGGGTCGACCGCGTCGTCTCGGGGTGCGAGACGAGTCCGGTCACGCGACGGACCGGCGCGCCGGCGTCCGCGCTCCCGGCGTCGGGCTCCGCGGGCGTCCACTCCACGTCGACCATCGCTTCCGCGACCTCGCGGCCGTACACGGAGAGCACGGCGGACCGGAGGTCGCCGTTCCCCTCGGTCGCGAACGTCTCCCGCCCGTCGTGTTCCAGCGAGACGGCGACGTCCGGGTTCGCGAGGGCGTAGCCGGTCACCACGGTGTTCACGTGGTCGAACTCGGTGGCGGTTCGCTTGAGGAACTTCTTGCGGGCGGGCGTGTTATAAAAGAGGTCGTCGACCTCAACGGTCGTCCCCTCCGGGCAGCCCGCGGGGCGCACCGCCCCGACGTCGCCGCCGTCGACCGTGATCTCCGCGCCGGCCGCGGCGCCGACGGGGCGCGATCGAACGGTGAGTCGCGAGACCGCGCCGACCGTGTACAGCGCCTCGCCGCGGAAGCCGAGGGTGGCGACGCCGCGGTCGAGGTCATCTATGTCCGATATCTTCGAGGTGGCGTGTTCCGCGACCGCCGCTTCCAGCTGGTCCTCGGGGATGCCGACGCCGTCGTCCCGGACGCGGATCCCCTCCGCGCCGCCGGACTCGACCGCGACGGCGACCCGCGTCGCGCCGGCGTCCAAGCTGTTCTCTATCAGCTCCTTGACGACGCTCGCCGGGCGCTCGACGACCTCGCCGGCCGCGATGCGCTGGACGGTCTGTTCGTCCAGCCGTTCGATGTCTGGCGGCTCCATCGTCGAACTGTGGGGCGAGCAGTCACTTTAACTCGTCCCTGTGTCGGACCGGTTTTTGACTCGTCCCCGTTATCGGACCGGTTCGTCGGACTCCCTGAGAGGTTCGGCCGGCTCCGCGAGAAATACGGCCGGCTCGACGAGAAATGCGACCGATTCTGTAAAAATCCCCGTCGCTTGCGGCGGTCAGCCTTCCATCCCGCCGAACGAGAGGCCGGATTCGATGTACCGCTGTGCGAACAGGTAGATGAGCATCACCGGCGCGGCAAACAGCAGCGCGAACGCGGAGAACCGCGCCCACGGAACGGTGTACTCTTGCACGAGCGCGAACAGGCCGACCGGGAGCGTGTAGTTCTCCGGGCGAAGCACCGTCTGCGCGACGATGAACTCCATCCATCCCGCGAGGAAGACGAAGATGAACACCGCCGCGAGCCCCGCCTTCGACAGGGGGAGGATGATCTCCCAAACGACGCGCCACGGCGGCGCGCCGTCCATCACCGCGGCCTCCTCGTAGGAGGCGGGGATGGAGTCCATGAACGTCTTCAACAGCCACGTGTTGAACGGGACGGCCATCGCCGCGTAGTACACCGCGAGCGCGAGCTTGTTGTTCGTCACGCCGATACCGACGAAGATGGCGTACAGCGCGATCAGCATCGCGAGTCCGAGTCCGCCGCCGACCTGCGTAAAGAGGATGTAGCCGTACAACACCTTCTTGCGCATGAGGAACTCCTTGCGCGAGAGCGCGTACGACGCCGGCACGATGACCGCCATCGCGAGGATCACCGTCGGAATCGCGACGGTCAGTGAGTTCCACGCGTAGTGCGTGAACCGCGACGGGTTCTCGACGCCGTAGTTCGCGGCCTCGAACAGCACGATCTCCGAGGTCACGACGCTCGCTCCCACGAACGGAATAGAGATCCGAACGCTCGGGATGATGACGTCACCGAGCGCCCACACGAACGCCGTCAGGTCCATGCCCATCCAGAGGTCGCCCTCGGTCACGATCAGGGTCGGGTCGAACCCCGGCGGGATCAGCGTGATCCCGTCCGTCGAGTACAGCGACGCGCCGTCCCCGGACAGCGCCGCCATGGCGATCCAGTACACTGGGAACAGCAACGCGGACACGAGCACCAGCGCGGCGATCGACGCGATCACCGGCGCGATCAGCTGGAGCGTGCCGATCTTCCCGCGCCGGTAGAGGTCGATCTTGTACCGGGTGTTACGCGCCCACCCGACGATCGCTCTCGGGATCGCCTCCACGTCGCTCCGGATCTTCCGGCCGATAGAGGAGAGCAGGGTCATCCGTGTGCCCCCTCCGCGAGCTTGCCTTTCGTCGCTGCGACGATCATGAAGATGCCGATTATCGCGACCGCGGTCAGCATGATCGCGGAGCCTTCACCGAAGGCACGGAACTCGAAGGCCTCGCGGTACCCGTAGAGCAACATGAGCTCGTTCGCTCGGCCGGGGCCGCCTCTGTTGAACACGAAGGGGATGAGGAACTGCTGGAACGACGCCGCGGCGGTCAGTATCGACGCGAACAACACGGGTCGCTTGATCGCTGGCATCGTCACGTGGCGGAATCTGGACAGGAACCCGGCCCCGTCCACTTTCGCTGCCTCGTGCAGTTCGGTCGGGACGTTCTGGAGCGCGCTCACCGTGATGATAACCATGAACGGATACGCGAGCCACATCTCCGCGATGTTGTACGAGAGGAACGTCATCCAACGCCGGGAGAACCACGCGACCGGCTCGACACCGATCGCCCCCAACACCTGATTTGCGAGCCCGAACTGCGCCGAGGAGAACACTCCCCGCCACACCGTGATCGTGAAGATGGCGGGGAGCCCCATCGGAAGGATGACGATGGCTCGCATCAGCCGCTTTCCGCGGACCCAGTGGTGAGTCAACACCAGGGCGATTCCGACACCGAGCAGGACCTTTCCGACCACGCTGGTCGCGACGAACAACCACGTGATCCCGAACGAACGGTAGAACTGGCCGTCGGTCAGCAGGTTTGCGTAGTTCTGAAACCCGACGAACTCCGCCTCACCGAAGACGGTGCCCCACAGCCCGGGCGCGTCCCGGAACATGTTATCCAAGGCCGCGTTCGTCATCGAGAGCCCGATCAGGTACACGAGCGGGATCGCGACGAACGACAGGAAAAAGAACAGCCCCGGCAGTACGAGGGCGAGCGCGAGGTTATCCTCGGCCCACCGCGGGAGTTCGACGTCGCGCGCCTGCTGTACGACCTCTGCCGTTCCCATCAGTCCCAGTTATCGCGAATTCGTTCCTCGGCTTCTTCCATCGCCGGAAGGAGGTCCATGTCACCCGTGTACGCGTTCATGAACGCGTCCTCGACGGGGCCCCACACCTGATTCATCCGCTGATCGGCCGGCATCGGCGTCCCGTCGGCCGCCGATGCCGAGAACCCCTGAACCATCTCGGGGAGGTCCTCGTCGCCGGCGAGGTCTTCGTGGACCGGGATGAACCCCTGCTCCTCCGCCAGCGTTCGCAAGACATCGACGTTCGTCGTGTACCAGTCCGTGAACTCGTGGGCGGCGGCCGCGCGGTCAGCGTCTTCGGTGATCGCGTCGGCGAAGTACGCCACTTGAATGCCGGAGTACGGGGCCGGTGTGCCGCCCTCGGGGGCGGGGATCTTGGCCACTCCGACGTCGAAGTCGACGCCGCCGAACTCCCACGGGCCGTTGATCGCGAACGGCGCATTGCCCTCGGCGAACACCGCGGCCTGCGCGTCGTAGTCCGGGTCGTTCGGCATGTACGGGTCGAGCTCGTCGAGGACGAACTGGAACCCCTCGATCGTCTCGTCGTTCGTCAGCCCGAGGCTCCGCGTCTCGTCGTCGAAGTAGAACCCGCCGAACGCGTGGGCGAATGCGGAGTAAAAGTAGGGGTCAAGCGGGTACGAGAGCCCGAACTGGTTGTTCGCGGGATCGTGGTGTTCTTCCATCGCGTCGACGAACTCGTCGAAGGTCTCGGGCGGCTCGTCGACCAGATCCGTGTTGTAGAACAGCGCGACGGTCTCCGCGGACACGGGGAGCCCGTACACGCCGCCGTCGAACTGCACGGCGTCGCGGCCGGCCTCGGTGAAGACGTCGAGGTCGACGCCGACGCTGTCGGCACGGTCGACGACGAACTGCGACTCGACGAAATCGCCGAGCCAGTCGTGTGCCCAGAAGAACGTCTCCGGCCCCTCACCGGCCGGGATCGACGTCGTGATCTGGTCTTCGAGCTCGGCGACGTCCTCGCCGACGATCGCGTACTCGCTCTCGTCGTTGAACGTCTCGATCGCGTCTTCGACGATGGCGAGTTCGCCTTCCGAGAGCGCGTACCAGAGTTCGGCCTCTCCCGCCGCGGCCTCGGGCGCGTCCTCGGAACCGTTCTCGGCGTCGTCCTCTTCGACGCTGGCACAGCCCGCCATTCCAGCGACGCCCGCACTCGTCAATGCACCCAATAGCGTTCGGCGATCCAGTGTCATGTGAATTCATCCGGATTAATCACCATACTGTTTTATAGATTTTGGATGAATTCTCTCCACAAGTTTTGAACCTAACCGGATACTGCGGTTCTAAGGCCCTCTAGAGTGTCGAATTGCGGATATAGAAATGTAGTATGAAATATTGCGTCACACATTTAGAAATGGGGGAAAGAGTTATACACGGGCACGCCCCCACACACGAGATATGGGAACTGTACGGCTCGAAAACTTGCGTAAGGAGTTCGATGCGGGTGACATCGTCGCTGTCGACGATGTCTCGCTCACGGTGGAGGACGGAGAGTTCCTCACCGTCGTCGGCCCGTCCGGGTGCGGCAAGTCGACGACTCTCCGCATGGTCGCCGGCCTCGAGCGAGCGACCGGGGGCCGAGTGCACATCGGCGGCGCCGACGTCACCGACTTGGGCGCGCGGAAACGGGACGTCGCGATGGTGTTCCAGAACTACGCGCTGTACCCGCACAAGACCGTCTTCGAGAACATGGAGTTCGGGCTGCGAATGTCCACCGACATGGGGAAAGCGGAGCGCCGCGAGAAGGTCGAGTGGGCCGCGAACATGATGGGGATTCCGGAGCTGCTCGAGGACAAACCGGACGAGCTCTCGGGCGGACAGAAACAGCGCGTCGCGCTCGGACGAGCCATCGTCCGCGAGCCCGACGTCTTCCTCTTCGACGAGCCGCTCTCGAACCTCGACGCGAAGCTCCGCGTGGAGATGCGAACGGAGATCCAGCGCCTCCAGGAAGAGCTGGACATCACCGCGGTGTACGTCACCCACGATCAGGAGGAGGCGATGACGATGGGCGACCGGATGGCGATCCTCAAAGACGGGGTCCTCCAGCAGATCGGGCGGCCAAAGGACATCTATCGACACCCCGACAACGAGTTCGTCGGCGGCTTCGTCGGCTCCCCCAGTATGAACTTCATCGACGCGACCGCGACGAGCGTCGACGGGGGCGTCGAACTGGCCGATCCGAACGGCGCGTTCCGGACGGTCTTGACCGGACCGCTCGCCGATCGGATCGCCACGGACGGCGACTACACGGTCGGGCTCCGTCCCGAGGACGTCTTCATCGGGGACGGAGACGTGACCGCGACGGTCGAGGTCGTCGAGCCGGTCGGGTCGGACAACTACGTCCACCTCGACGTCGCCGACGGGTTCCTCGCGCGCGTCGCCGCCAGCGTCGAACCGAGCGTCGGCGAGACCGTCTCCATCAGGTTCGACGAGGACGCCATTCGCGTCTTCGACGGGGACGGCGAGGCGGTCCGTCCCGCAGAGCGCGTCGTCGCGTAACCGGCCGCGGTCGTTCGAACGCGCCGTTTTTTGTCGGATCGGTCTCGGAGCAGCGTCGATGCCCCGGCAGGCGGTTCAGTCTGACGCGTCCGGCGTCAGCGCCTCGCCGCCGAGCCGATCGCGGTCGTGTGGCGCCTCCCAGTCGAGGTCCGGTCCGCGCGCGATGATCCCCGTCGGCGTCACGTCGGGATGGGTCGTGTAGTAGTGTTCCTTGATGTGGTTCATCTTCACCGTCTCGGCGACGCCCGGCGTCTGGTAGAGGTCCCGCACGTACCCCCAGAGACCCTCGTACTGGTGGATGAACTTCCGGTTACACATGAAGTGCGTGTGGTACACTTGGTCGAAACGGACGAGCGTCGTGAACAGACAGATGTCCGCCTCCGTGAGCGAGTCGCCGACGAGGTACCGCTGGTCGGCGAGGTGGTCGTTCCAGCGGTCCAACGCCGAGAACAGCTCTGCGACCGCCTCGTCGTACGCCGACTGTGACGTCGCGAAGCCGGCGCGGTAGACGCCGTTGTTGACCGGCTCGTAGATCTCGGTGATGACCTCGTCGACGTCCGCGATGGTCGCGTCGTCGTCGGGGTCGGGGAGCAGCGACGCGCCGTTTCCGAGGTCGTCGAAGGCCGTCGAGAGCATCCGCAGGATCTCGCGGGACTCGTTGTTGACGATGGTCTCCTCCTGTGTGTCCCACAGCACGGGGACGGTCACCCGACAGGTCGCGTCCGGATCGGCCGCGACGTACAGCTCGCGGAGGTAGTCGCTGTCGTGAAGCCGATCGGAGGTACACCCGTCCTTCTCGGGGGAGAACTGCCAGCCGTCCTCACCGCGCCACGGGTCGACGACCGAGACGTCGATGGCGTCCTCCAGTCCGAGCAGCGAGCGCGCGAGCAGCGTCCGATGCGCCCACGGACAGGCGTACGAGACGTACAGGTGGTATCGGCCCGCCTCCGGCTGGAAGCGCTCGTCGGGCTCGGCGTCGACGTGTTCGGGCACGTCGCTGCCCGCGATCCAGCTGCGGAACGTCGTCTCGCCGCGCTGAAACGAGCCGCCCTCGTCCGTCGCCTCGTACGTGTCCGTTCGCCACTCACCGTCGACCAGTTGATTCATATCGATCCTACGGACGCGAGCCTCATAACGTGGGCGGGGACGTGGGTGTCACCGCCCCCTTGACCGATCGCCGTCCGGGGCAATACCGTTCACGTAGACGCCGCTCGCCGCAATGCCTCGCCGTCGGCAAACGAGTGAACGCGCGCCGCCGAGAATATTGCCGGGCCGCGACGGGTTTATCAAACGGACGCGACTACTGACGGACAGTCATGGCCGCACAGGCGATGGATCGCGTTCCGCGATCGTGATGGAGTCCTTTTCGTGAGTACCGACAGACGCCACCGAACCGACGCGTGCCGCCGGATCGGCGCCGTCCCTTCGACTCGAATCCCGGCGTCGGGCCCGGCTGCACCCGCGACCACTTGGAGGGAGCGCCGATGCTGACCGGCGACGACGTGCTCTCGCGAGCCGACATCGACGCGGTCGCGCTCAAACCGGCCGAGTGCGACGTCTCGCGGGCGCTCGACATCCCCGTCGATCGGGTGACGATCGACTACGAGGGGCGCGACCACCTCCCGGACGCGGCGACGCTCGACCGGTTGTCCGAGGCGACGACGCTGTACGTCACGACCCCGGTCCGCGCGGACGGCTTCGACCCGCTCGGCGACGACTCGCTGCTCGACCTGGTCCCGGACGCGGCCCGGCGCGTGCTCGTCGCGGGCCACGGCGCGTACCTCACCGACGAGGAGTCGTCGCGGGCGATCGCCCCCCGACTGGGGGCCGCCCGGCGCGACGCTCCGGACGCGTGGGTCGGGACGGAGGGGGTCGAACGCGTCGCGCTGGCCGCCGGCGGGACGCAGTTCGAACTGCTCTCGCGCTCGACCGACCGCGACGTGCGGGCCCTCCGCGCGGCCGGCTTCGACGGCGAGATCGCCGTGTACGCCCCGACCGTGCTGACCGACGACGAGGACGCGGTGCTCGACGCGGTCGGCGCGTACGTCTCCCGTCGCCGACCGGTCGCCCGCGCGCTGCCGGACGGAGTCGGGGGTAACGGTGACGGGGACGGGGGCGACCACTCCACGGACGCCGCCGCAACCGGCCGGACTCGAGAGGTGCTCTCCGCGGCCGCGAGAGACTTCGCGCTGGTCGGCGCGCCCGACGACGTCCGGGACCGCGTCGACGACCTCCGCGAGGCCGGGGTCGACCACGTCGTCGGATACCCGGCCCGCGGGGTCGACGAGTTCCGCTCGTAGCCCACGGCGGCGATTCGATCGTTGCCGCCCCGCCCCGGACCCCCGTTTTAAGCGTAGCCCGTGAGAGTGGTGGCCATGAGCCACGACGCATCGATCGAGGAGACGGAATCGCCGACGGTCGCGGTCGTCGGTGGCGGTGCGATCGGCGTCACCGCCGCGGCGGACCTCGCCGCTCGCGGGGCCGACGTGACGCTGTACGACCGCGACGGGCTCGCCGCGGCGAGCTCCGGCCGGGCCGCGGGCGTCCTGTACGACGCCTACGCCGAGGACGTCGACGCCGCCCTCGCAGCGCGCGCGATGGAACGGTTCCGCGCGTTCGACCGCACGCTTCCCGGGTTCGACTTCTCGCCGTGTCCCTACGTCATCGCGGTTCGCGACGGCGATCCCGACGCCGGCGCCGTGCCGGAGATGGTCGACCGCATGCGCGACCACGGTCGCGCGGTGTCGCTCGTCGAGCCCGCGGCGCTCGCCGACCGCTTCCCGATCGAGGGGGAAGACCTCGCGGTCGCCGCGGTCGCCGACGGAGCCGGCTGGTGTGACCCCGCGAGCTACGTCGAGGCGATGGGCGAGCGAGCGCGACGGGAGGGCGTGGCGATCGAGACCGGGATCGAGGTCGGTCTGAGCCCCGAAAATCCGTCAAATCTCTCTCTCGACGTCGGTGACGGCGGTCACGCGTCCCGGGCGTTCGACGCGGTCGTCCTCGCGGCGGGGGCGCACACCGCTGCAATTCTCGCTGCTGCCGGTATCGACGTGCCGATCGTCCCGTACCGCGTTCAGGCGCTGACGAGCCGCGTCGCCTACGACGGGCCGATGGTGTACGACGCGACCGCGGGCGTCTACTTCCGACCGCACCCGACCGGGCTGCTCGCCGGCGACGGGACCGAGCCCGTCGCGGCCGACCCGGACGCCTACGACCGCGACGGCGACGGCTGGTTCGTTGAGTCGGTTTCTGAGACGCTCCGAACGCGTGCGGACCACGATCCGGACGTGGCGCGGGCGTGGGCCGGGCTCTGCACGGCGACGCCCGACGGCGACCCGCTTGTCGGACCGATCACGGCGTCGACGTCCGCGAGCGTCGGCCCCTCCGACCGGCTGTTCGTCGCCGCCGGCTGGCAGGGACACGGGTTCATGCGGGCGCCGGCGTTCGGCGAGCACGTCGCCGAAGGGGTGTTGGCGTCGGTGTCGGGGGAGCCGTCGGAAACGACTGCGTCTCCGTGGATCGACGCGTTCGATCCCGATCGGTTCGACGGCGACGAGACGTTCGAGATCGTGGAGGGGATGTCGGTGAAGCGGCGCCGCGGAGAGTGATCGTGGCCGCTCAGCGGCCGTCGTCGGACTCCTCTTCGACGACCTCGACGTCGCGCCCGTTGTCGGTCTTGGGGATCTCGACTTGGAGCGTGCCGTTCCGCGTGAGCGTCGCGTTCGCGCCCTGCGGGGTGACGTTCGCGTCTTCGGGAAGCTCCGCGCTGCTGGACAGCGAGACGCCGCGGCCGGGGAACCGCATCTCGTAGCCGTCGTAGAAGTCCTTGAACCGGTCGATCTGGATCTCGACGGTGCGATCGAGGAAGGTCACGTCGAGGTCCTCGCCGCGGACGCCGGGGGCGTCGAAGACGACGAGATACGCGTCGTCGCTCTCGAGGAGGTCGTACGAGAGCGGGCGGCGCTCCTGCATCTTGCTCCACCCGCGGCCGATTCGGGAGAGGGCCCGCCGGAAGACGGACCGGCCCGTTTCCACGATGTCGCTCACGGGTTACACCTCGATCTCGGCGAGGTCACTCCCACCGCAGTACGGACACGAGAGGTCCGAGACGGCGTGGTCGCCGGGGACGTCGTACGTGTAGTGGTTCTCGAACATGTCGAGTTCGCAGTCGTCGTCCTCGCATTTGACCTCCATCGTCGATGGCATATACGATACCGTTGTGTCGGCGAGGGCTTAAACGACGTGGAGACCGGTATTTGGGTATGCCACTTGCTCCGCGCTCGGAGCGCTCCCCGGTGTACGGCGTCGACTTCAGCGCGGCCGCCGCCGACGCCGGGACGAAGACGTGGGTCGCGAGGGGAACCGCCGCCGACGCCGGCGGCCTGACGATCGACGCCGTCGACCCGCTCGTGGAGTTCCTCGACCTCGACGCGGCCGACCGAGAGACCGCTCTCCCGGCGCTCGCGGCGTGGGTCCGCGGTCTCGGCGGCGACGCGGTCGTCGGGTTGGACTTCCCGTTCGGACTCCCGGCGTTCATTATCGCGGCGGCAGACCACGACTCGTGGCGGTCGTTTATCACCGAGTTCCCGGAGGGGTTCGTCGACGGCGACATCGGCGCCGCCGACGATCCGGTCCGCGCGTTCGCGGAGCGATGCGTCGAACTGACCGAGATGCACGGCGAAGGGACCTACGACAGACGCGAGACCGACGCCGCCGTCGGCGCGCGGTCGCCCTACGGCTTCATCGCTGACACCATCGCCTTCTACGGCATGCGCGACGTGCTCGCGCCGGTCGCCGACGCCGCTCGGGTCATGCCGATGGACGCGGGGCGCGATCCCGTTCCGGACGGGCCGACCGTCGTCGAGACGTATCCGGCGGCGGTGTTCGACCGACTGGGGCTGTGTCGGACGAAGTACAAGGGGGGAAGCGAAGCCGAACGGACGCGCCGTCGACGAAACGCCACTGGACTGACGGCCGGCTCCGTGGCGCCGGCGGGTGGAACCGTCACGTACCGGTCGACCGCCGAGACCGTCGAGACCCTCGTCGGCGACGCGAGCGGCGACGCGCTCGACGCCGTCGCCGCCTGTGTCGGGGCGTACGGCGCCCTGACCGCCGGCTTCGAGACCGACGCCGACCCAGAGGCGGTGACGCGCGAAGGATATATCTACGCCTAAGTCTCTATTTCTACGCCTACGTCTCGACGCGCTCGAACGACGCGCGGTGCGAGACGAACGGCGCCCCCGCCGTTCCGCACGCTTTTCCCGTCTCGGCCGACTACGATGGGGTAACATGACCGAATCGCCCGCGTCGGGCCGGGGCTCGCTGCCGCCGGACCCGGCCGACCTCTCCGTCACCATCGTCGACGGCTACGTGGACGAGCCGGCGCACTTCGGCGTGCCGCCGTACATCTCGACGTACCCGCGATACACCGCCGGCGCGCTCGTCGACGCGGGCGTTCCGGAGGAATCGATCACCTACCACACCATCGACGAGCTTCGCGAGGACCGCTCGAAACACGCCGACGTCGCCGACGCCGACCTGTTTGTCTACGTCGGCGGGATGACGGTCCCGGGCAAGTACGTCGGCGGCACGCCGGCAGAGCCGGACGAGGTCCGAGAGCTGGGCTGGACCGCGGACGGCGTCACCCTGCTCGGCGGTCCGGTTCGGTTCGGCGTCGGCGAGGAGAACGCCGGGGCACAGGAGACCGAACGCGACGACCTCGATTACGACTTCGTCGCGATGGGCGACGTGGAGGCGGCGGCCCACGACCTGGTTCGCGAGGGGTTAGCGGGGTTCGGAAACCGGATGCGCACCAACGAAGACATCGATCGCTGGGCCGCGCTCGGTGCGTTCGTCGTCGAGCAACACCCGAACCACCCCGACTACCTCATCTGCGAGATGGAGACCTCCCGGGGGTGTGCGTACCGCTGCTCCTTTTGTACGGAGCCGCTGTACGGCGATCCGGCGTTCC
The DNA here is from genome assembly GCA_964574565.1 of uncultured Halobellus sp. Lineage (GTDB taxonomy): Archaea > Halobacteriota > Halobacteria > Halobacteriales > Haloferacaceae > Halorubrum. The sequence continues at coordinate 13,377 of CAZNOA010000002.1, forward strand.
GACCCGCCGCGTCCGTCGTCGACGAGGTCGACGCGCTCTCCGACCGCGGGGTGAAACACTTCCGGCTCGGCCGGCAGGCCGACATCCTCGCGTTCGGCGGCGACGGCGAGGCGCCGAATCCGGACGCCCTTCGCGAGCTGTACGGCGGGATCCGCGACGTCGCGCCCGACCTCGAGACGCTTCACCTCGACAACATGAACCCGGTGACGATCACGGACTACCCCGAGGCGTCCCGTGAAGCGATCCGGGTCATCGCCGCGCACAACACCCCCGGCGACACCGCCGCGTTCGGCCTCGAGTCCGCCGACCCAGTGGTTCAAGAGCAGAACAACCTGCTCGTCACCGCCGAGGAGTGTCTGAAAGCGGTCCGCGTCGTCAACGAGGAGGGCGGATGGCGTCCGGGCGACGAGCCGGCCGCGGACGGGCTCTGCTACGGCCCCTCGACCGGCCCCGACGCCTCGCCGCGCCTGCCGAAGCTCCTCCCCGGGATCAACCTCGTCCACGGGCTCGCCGGCGAGCGCCCGGAGACGTACGAGCACAACAAGCGGTTCCTCCAGCGAGTCTACGACGAGGGGCTGATGCTCCGCCGGATCAACATCCGGCAGGTGATGGCGTTCGCGGGGACGGAGATGGCCGAGACGGGCGCGGAGATCGCTCAGGAACACAAAGACCAGTTCCAGGCGTACAAACGCGAGGTCCGCGAGACCATCGACAATCCCATGCTCGACCGGGTCGTCCCGCCGGGAACGGTCCTGCCGAACCTCCACTTGGAGTACCATCAGGACGGGAAGACGTTCGGCCGTCAGCTCGGCACCTACGCCCTCCTCGTCGCGGTGCCGGGCGAGCGGGAGCTCGGGACCGCCATCGACGTGGCGATCACGGACCACGGCTATCGGTCGGTAACCGGCGTCCCGTACCCGCTCGACATCAACGCCGCGTCGATGGACGAGCTGACCGCGATTCCCGGGATCAACCGGAGCACCGCCGGCGACATCGTCGTCGGTCGTCCCTACGGCTCGCTCGACGAGGTCGACGCCGGCGTCGTCGACCTCTCCCGGTTCGCGGTCGTCGGAGACACCGACGTCCCCATTCCGGGCCGCGAGCGGGCCGGGTCCGGGCCGGGCGCGGCGGCGCGTTCCCGGCTCGACCGCGACGACCGCTCCTCGATCGGCCGCAGCGACTGATGACCGATCCCGCTACCCCGTCGGACCATCCTGACCAGTCCCAGCGCGTTACGCGCATCGAGGTCCCGGTCGAGACGCGGGCGCCCGGCGGAACGACGAACGCCTATCTCGTCGACGGACTCCTACTCGATCCCGCTGCTCGGACGGAGACGCTGGACGCGGCGGTCGAGGGAGCCGTCGACGCGATCGCCGTCACGCACACGCATCCGGACCACGTCGGCGCCGTTGCGGCCTACGCCGAGGTGACGGACGCGACCGTGTTGGCGCACGCGGCACACGTCGACCGATTCACCGACGCGACCGGGGTCGAGCCGGACGCGACGTTCCGCGACGGCGACGCCGTCGGCGACACCGACCTCCGCGCGGTCGACACGCCCGGCCACGCGCCGGACCACGTCGCCTTCGCCGTCGCGGGCGGTGCGGACCCCCCGCGGGAACTGCTCTGTGGCGACCTCGCGGTCGCCGAGGGGAGCGTCGTCGTCGGGGGGCCGGGCGGCGACCTCCGGGAGTACCTCGAGAGCCTCGAACGCGTCAGCGACGGCGGGTACGACCGCCTGCATCCCGGCCACGGCCCGGCGATCGACGACCCAGCGGCGACCTGCCGACGGCTGATCGATCACCGACTGTCGCGTGAACGGGCCGTGCTGGCCGCCGTCGAGGCCGGTGCGAGCAGCGTCGATGCGGTGGTTGAGGCCGCTTACGAGAAGGAGTTGGCGGGCGTCGAAGACCTCGCGCGGGCGACCGTCCGGGCACACCTCGGGAAGCTCGCGACGGAGGGGAGAATCGACGGGGCGCGCGTCGACGGTCTCACTGAGCGATAACGCCGCCTCTCTCGCTCGTTACTGTTCGGCTTCGAGCTCGGCTGCGACCGCCGAGAGTGGCGTCTCCGTCACGTCGACGAACCGTCCACCGACGTCGACGATACCGCCGTCGGTCGCCGGGTCGTCGCCCACGTGGGTCAGCGCCGCGGGCGCGACACCGAGCGCGTCGGCGGCGGCCTCGAACGCCTTCGCGTGCGGCTTCCGCCAGCCGCAGCCGACGCTCGTCGTCACCGCGTCGAACTCGCCGCGGAGCCCGGCGCGGATCAGGGTCTTCGAGACGAGTTCCGGCACCGCGCAGTTCGAGAGCAGCCCCACCGGTCCCTGTTCGCCGACGTCTCGAACGGCCGTCAGCGCACCCTCTCGGCGGGTGACGTCCGGATCGAACGCCGCGACGACGGCGTGTCGCGCGACGTTCTCCGGCGCGTCGACGCCCCGGGAGGCGAGCGCGTGCGCGACGTGTGCCGGAAGGGGCACCTCCGCGCCGGCGGGGGCGTCGACGTGGCGCTCCCCGTACGCGACGTGCCAATCGTCCGGCACCGCGACGCCCCTGGATTCCAGTTCGCGCGCGACGACTTCCGCGGGGTCGGACGGGTACTCGACGGCGACGAGCGTCCCGAACAGATCGAAGGTGACTGCCACGATACCGGTTCTACGGGCAAAACGGGATTGAAGCTGTCGGTCCCCGAAGCGACTCGGTCCGCCGCCCGCGACCCCCGTCTCGACGAACCCCGCTCACAGGAGCGAAGGGAGGTGAAGCGTGTAGAACCGATAGACGCCGGTGATCCACGCGCCGACCCAGAGGATCATGAACCCGGCGACGCCGACGCGGAGCCGGGTCCGCCAGTGGCCCATGTTCTCGTGGATCTCGTCGATGTCGACGTCGGGGTCGTCGTAGGCGTCTGCGTTGCGCTTCGCCTGCACGATGCGGACGATCCCGGTCAGCGCGAACGCCAACAGCGCGTACGCCTGAACGCCGAAGAACGCGTGGATGACGGCGATGCCGCTGAGCTGGTCGAGGATCCGCGGCAGCATCCAGCCGACCACCGGAACCGTCGTGAGGAGGAGCCCGACGACGATGTACTTCAAATGGTGTGTCAACACGTTCCATGTCACGGTTTCGGCGTCGATCATGATCCACGCCCCGTACAGGAGGAAGGGTAGGCTCGCCGTCACTGAGAGACCGGCCACCGCAGCGATAACCGACGGGTCGACCATGCCGAACGGTTGGGCCTCCGCCGCGTAAAACTCCCCGATCCGTCGCCCCGGCCGCGGACGAAAACAGTTAGCGTCCGGAGCCCGTATCGCCGGGTAATGGAGGATACCTCGACGGGGTCGGAGCCGGACGCGAGGCCGGATCGAGCGCCCGACGGGCCAGCCGCGGGCGACGACGCCCCCGACGACGGCGTCGGAACCGGCGAGGCCGACGACCTCGACGCGCTCCGTGAGCGAGTCAACGAGGAGTACGACTTCGACGACTTCGGCCCGGCCGACATGGCGCGAATGAGCCCCGACGAGTGGGACGCCGCGTTCGATCCGGAGACGTGGATCACCGGCGACCGCCTGCTCGACCGCGTCGAGGCGGAGCTGAAGTCTCGGATCGCCCGCCGCGACGTCTTCGGTGTGCTCGAACGCGTCCGCGAAGACGGGGAAGAGCGGATCCTTGTCTACTCCGACGAAGGGTACGTGATCGTCCGGCCTTCCGGCGAGATTGCCGGCGACGGAACCATTCTCAGAGACGTCGAACCCATCATCGCGCTCGCCGCGATGGAGTCGTACGACGTGCCGGAGCCGCCGGACGACTGGTCGCTCCCGCATCCCGACTCGGTTCCGGAAGGGTCCGGGGAGTTCGGCAACCTGATGATACAGACGATTGCGCTCGTGCAGTTCCTCGCGGGCGGGGCGCTGCTCGTCGCGTGGCTGTTCACCGACCTCGACACGGTCGTCGCCCCGGCGATGGGGCTCGTGTTCCTGTTCATCGGGCTGTTCCTCTTCGTGATGGTCGCGAACGCGCGGCTCTCGGACCGCTTCCGTTCGGAGGAGTATCGGAACCGGCTGCGGGCCCTCCGAGAGGCGAAGGAGCGCCCCGACTTCGTCCCCGTCGAAGGGGGCGTCGTCGACGAAGGGGATCGAGAGGATTAAACGCCGATATCGAGCGCTACAGCGCCTGAAAACCGCTCTACGCCGACGGGTTCAGTCGGTGGGTTTAAGCGCATCCCGTCCTGAGGAAGCCTGTATGAAAAGGCGGGACTTCGTGCGGACGGCAGGCGGTGCAACCGCCGCAGTTGCAGCCTCCGCCGGGGCGGCTGGAACGGTCGCCGCACAGGACGATGTGAGGCCCGACTTCGAAGGGTATCTCGGGGGAGTCGACGGGGGGTACAGCGACCTCCGCGGCGAAGACGAGGTCACCGTCGAGGTCGGCGCCAGCGGAAACGGTGGGAACCTAGCGTTTGCTCCCGCCGGGATCTGGATCGACGAGGGGACGACGGTCAGGTGGGAGTGGACCGGTGAAGGCGGGGCTCACAACGTCGTCGTCGACGATCAGAACACCGACTTCGAGAACGATCACAGCTTCGACAGCGGCTCCCCGGTCGACACCGAGGGCGAAACCTACGAGTTCACCTTCGAAGACCCCGGGCGCTCGGGCTACGTCTGTGCGCCCCACCGCGGCGTCAACATGTTCGGGGCCGTGGCGGTCGGTGACGACGTGCCGGTGATCGAGCCCGGTCCGGCTGACGGCTGGCCGGAGGATATCGCCGATGTCGGGATACCGATCCACGCTCACTGGGTCGGCATCGCCTCGATGCTCGGCATCGGACTCACGTTCGTGTTCACGTTCTACATGCTCAAGTACGGCGAGTCCGCACACACGGGCCACGGAGGGAACCAATGAGCTCGAGCAGCTCCTCGTACGGTGACATCCACCGGTACGAGCCCGCTCGCGAGAGCACCGCCGCCGCGATCGCCATCGTCCTCCTCACCGTCATCGAGGTCGTGTTCGTCTCGCTGTTCGTCTACGGGTTGATGTCCGCGTGGGCGTCGACCGAGTTCGGGAACATGTACACGGGCGCGCTGCTGGCGCTGATCTTCATCGATCTCGCCTTCATCCTCCTGTTGTACCGCAAGGAGTTCCTGCCCGACGTGATGATCGTGAAGAAGCGCCGCCGCAAGTGGGAGGACCTCTACGTGCGCGAAGAGGAGAAAGACGGCGTCGCCAGCGTCGACACGGGCGACGCGATGGAGACGCTCAAGCGAGCCATCTACCCGTACTACAAGAAGTGATCCGATAATGAGTCTCAAAAAACAAGACGAGATGGACCACAACGCGTGGCTCAAAACGCAGGATCTGACGGTCATCGAGACCGCGTTCCTCACCACGCTCATCTGGCTCGACAAGCGGCTGCGCATCGTCGACTACCTCGAACTGCTGGAGACGATGTACTACCGCGCGAACCTCCAGATGCCGAAAAGCCACACCGAGCAGTACGACCTCGACAACAAGTTCTGGTACTGGTACCCTCTGTACTCGCTCGGGTCCCTGTCGATCATCGCGTATCTGGTTGCCGCCGTCTCCGGCGCGCTGTTAGGATTCTACTACGCGCCGTCCACCGCCGGCGCCGTCGCACAGGGCGACCCGACGGCCGCGTACGACTCTCTCGTGGAGATCATGCAGGACGTCCAGTTCGGCTTCATGCTCCGCTCGATCCACCGCTGGTCCGCCCAGTTCATGGTGGCGGCGGTGTTCCTCCACATGCTCCGCGTCTACTTCACCGGCTCGTACAAGGAGCCCCGTGAGGTCAACTGGATCCTCGGGATCGTCCTCATCGGTCTGACGCTTCTGTTCGGGTTCTCCGGCTACGTGCTCCCGTGGAAGCAGCTCTCCTTCTGGGCCGCACAGATCGGCGTCGAAATGGCGCTCGCGACGCCCCTCGTGGGCGAGTGGGCGGCACAGCTCATGTTCGGCGGATTCACGCTCGGACAGGCGACGCTCGTGAGAATGTACATCCTGCACGTCTTCGTGTTGCCGTTCGTGGTCACGGCGCTCATCGCGCTCCACGTCGGCATCGTCTGGGTGCAGGGCATCGCGGAGCCGCACTAATCCAATGACCGACGAACACACCCCCATGACGGACGGCGGAACCGACGAAGAAGCGCGCACGGACGGTGGCCCGCCGGCGACGATACCACCGGACGACGAAACGCCCACTTGGTCGGAGCGGAAAGAGCGCAGCCAGGGGCTCGCACAGCTCACCTACCAGTACTTCGAGCGCTCGCGCCGCGAGGACGAGGACCTCCGCGCGGAGTCCACCTACGTCGAGCGCGACGTGCTCGGCTTCCCGACGTGGCCCCACGAGACGATCCGGAACCTCGCGATCACGAGCTTCTTCATCGGGATCATGCTGCTGATCTCGGCGGTGCTGCCGCCGCACTTCGGTGACCCGGCGAACCCCGGTTCGACGCCGGCGATCATCCTGCCCGACTGGTACCTCTACTGGTCGTTCGGACTGCTGAAGCTCGACCCGCTCAACCCCGATCTCGCCGTGCTCGGCGGCAACATCGTGATGTCGAACGAGCTCCTCGGCATCGTCGCCCACGGAATCGTCTTCGGCGTCATCACGCTCGTGCCGTTCCTCAACAAGGGGAGCGCTCGCCGCCCGGTCGAGCAGCCGTTCTGGGCAGCTGTCGGGGTCGCCGGCGTCATCCTGTCGTTCACGCTGGCGGCGCTCGCGATCCAGAACTTCTTCCCGCTCGCGTTGGAGCTCATCGTGACGCTCACGTTCCTGCTTCCCGTCGTCGGCGGGATCATCACCTACGCGGTGTTGAAGACGATGCGTGAGGGGTACTCCTACGACCTGAACCGCCGGTACTACATGCTGCGGCCGCCGAAGTAAACGCGAACGGCGGCCCTCGGAGCGCTCCACGCCCACCCGCTGTTTCCCGTACTGATGTCATCTCCCACAGACCACGACGACACGCAGGCGTTCGACGAGACGGGCGATCCGGTCGCGAAAGACGATCCGGACGACCCTCGAAACGAGCCGACGGGCCCGCGCGTCGGCCCCGACGGACGAGAGGTCGTCGTCCCGTTCCGCCTGTACAAGGCGATCACCGTCTTCTCGACGCTGGCCGCGGTCGTCGCCTACTTCGTCGGATTCACGCTCATCGACGCCGCGACGCTGCAGATCAGCTTCGTCCGGACCACGGTCGTCTACCTGCTCAACACGGCGGGGGTCTTCCCCTCGGACGACGCGTTGGTCGCGGCGTTCGCTATCACCGGCATCGCGTTTATCGTCGCGGGAACGGCGGTGTACGTTCTCGGAACCCGGTTCCGCGGCCGCGGGATGGGAAAGTCTCAAGACGACTCCAGCGAAACGTGAGATAATGGCAGACGAGTTCATGAAGGGGTTCGCCCTGTTCGCGGTCGGCGGTATCGGATGGATCACCTTCGCCGGCTGGTACCGGACGCCGACGTACTACGAGGTCTCCCAGCTTGTCAACCCTCCGGCGGGTGTCGATACGGCGTACGACCAAGTCGGCCTGTTCGCCGGTGACGCGTTCTTCTGGCTGATGATCCTCGGTCCGCTCATCTTCTGGGTGTTCGTTCCCGTGAGCCGGGAGCTCCGAAAGGCACTTGCGGAAGAGGGCGACGCCGCGAACTGATCGAAACGCGACGTGAACCGGTCGCGTCGACGAGAGTCGCCGAAGCGATTTTCCCATCCGTATTCGACACGCTGAGAGCTCTCTACGCGGAATCATTCCCCTGATCGTCCGCGACGAGCCGCGGAGCGGTCCGCCAGTAACGACCGCGCGACGGAATCCGAGCTCACGCCCAACCGCTCGGCCCGTCCGCTCGTGACGCTGTTACGATCCGGATCGGTGTGTGCCACCTCGTATCACCGCCGGATCGTCTCGAGGCTCGTTTCATCCCTCGACCGGCACACCGGTGAATCCGTGGGTTGTGCTCCGCGGCGATTCAGCGACCACCGGCCTGACGGGTCGTGAACGGCCGCACACTCACCGCAATAAGGATGACATCACCGGAACCGTTAGTCGACGATGTGGTGTCCACCTCCCGGGAGGGGTTACTGGACCGGCTGGAAGCGACCGACACCGACGCTGTTCGCGCGGTCGATACTGGCTCGATGACCGTCGGACTCAAACGATACGACGAGCACACGGCAAACGGGAAACGCGTCCGAAAACACGGTGAAGACGAACTGTACTACGCCCTCAGCCGGAGCGGGCAAAATGGGAGTGGGTGACGACACGCTCGCTCGCTGCGAGCGATCTCCGCTACGTCGGGAGGACGAATCTCACGAGATCGATGCGATCCCCGGCCGGCTCACCGTCCTCAACGTGTTCACCGACTGATCGGTACCGGTGAGAATCACTCCGCAAAACGAGCGTCTCGGCGCTACGCGACGACGAACTGGTTCCACACGTCCGATACGAGGAAAAACAGCGCGTAGTAGCCCGCGTACACCAAGACGAGCAGCGAGGCGGCGATCGAGCTCTTCGGCGCTTCGATCGACATGTCGTTGCGGGCCTCGACGTTACGGGCCTCGAACTCGAACAGGTCGGCGATCACCATCGTGATCACGACGATCGAGAGGATCACACCGCTCACCGGTGCGACGACGGCGAACAGGAGGCTCAACAGTAACAGACCGACGTTCGTGAACGCGTGGGGCGGGTACTGATCGACGCTGTCTTCGTCCGCGCCCTGCTCGACGTGCCGTTTGTACTCGACGTGTCGTGTCGCGAGGTTCGCGACCGCCATCACGAGTATCGCGTACGGCAGCACTGGTCCGAGAGCGGCCAGCCAGCCGAGGGGGACGAGGAACTGCAGTGGGTCCATGTCGGTAGATCCGGTCAGGAGTTATTAGAGTGTTTCCGATCACTCCGGTCGCGGAGACGCGCTCGACGCGGGAACGAGCGCGTCGACCTGCCCCCGAACCGCGATCTCGATCGGTCGGTGCGGATCGACGGTCTCGCGCACCGTCCCGTCGACCACGAGCGACACCGGCTCGGTCTCGCGCTCTACGGAGAGCGTCACGCGTTCGGCGGCGACCCGCGCGTCGGTCCGCGTGGTGAACGGCGCGATGGGAACCACGGAGAGCCCGCCGCCGAGTTCGACGATCGGCCCGCCGACGGCGTTCGCGTAGCCGCCGCTCCCGAACGGCGTCGCGACGGTGACCCCGTCCGCCCGGAACGACTCCGCCCGTCCCCGCGCGGGCCGGACGGAAAACTCGGAGATCCGCGCCGGCTCCTCGGTGACGAGGGCGACGTCCGCGACCGCCCGATACGTCGGCTGCGTTCCGGCGTCGACGGCGAGAATCGGATGCGAGACGCGGCCGATGCCGTCGACCGGCGCGTCGAGGGCCGCGAGCAGTCGGCGAATCTGTGCGGCGGCGCCGTCGACCCCGAACGCGAGTCGATGTGTCCCGAGGGGTATCACCGTCTCGGTCGTCGCGTCTCTGAGCGCGCTCCGGGTCGCGGTCTCACCGACCGCGAGCGTCGCGTCGGGAACCGAGTCCGCGGTCGGGGTCGAATCCGCGGTCGCGTTCGGCCCGCCGTCGCTCCCGGCGGCTTCGTCGGGCGTCGCCGCGACATCCCCCGCCGCGACGAGGCGACCGCCGGCGTCTCGAACCGCCTCGCGGAGGGTATCCGCGCGGTCGTCGTCGCCGACGACCGCGACGCGGCGTTCCGACTCTTCCATACCTGAACGGTTGCGCGCGCCCCGCGTGAAAACCTCCCGGTTCGGTGCCGCTCCCGCGGCGTCGATCAGAACGGCCAGTCGCCGGTGATCTTCATCCCCGTCGCCTTCCCCTCCGCTTCGAGCGCCGACGCGATCTCGTCGTCGCCTTTCCGATCCGTCGTCACGCCGTCGGCGGCGAGTTCGACGACCAGCTCCGTCAGCAGGATCGCCTGCTCGCGGAGGTTTCGCGACTCCAGCTTATCGAGCGTGTCGGCCCCCGTGTGGCCCCATCCGCGGCCGCGGCTCTCGGTCTCGCCGGAGACCATGTATCCCGGGATCCCACGCTGTACGAACGGCCAGTGGTCGCTGTGCGGAACCAACTCGCCGCCCAGCGCGATCGGGTGGTCGAACCGCTCGGCGACGCGCTCTCCCGCGGCTTCCAGCGCCTCGAACCCGTGGTGGTCGAGCCGCAGCGTCCGGCCGAAGACGTTGCTGTCGACGTTGACGACGGCCTTCACTCGGTCCGGGTCGACGCCGTCGGCGACGCGCGAGGAGCCGACGAGTCCGACCTCTTCGGCGCCGAACCCGATAAACCGGATCCGCGTGTCGAGCGCCTCCTCGCGGGCGGCCAGCGCCCGGGCGACCTCGACTATCGTCGCCGTTCCGGCGCCGTTGTCCATCGCCCCCTCGGCGATGTCGTGAGCGTCGACGTGCGAGGAGACGACGAGGAACTCGTCGGTGTCGGGCCCAAGCTCGGCGACGGCGTTTCCGCTCGTCGCGTCCGGCGTCGCACAGTCGACGGCGACGGTCACCTCCTCGCCCTCGTGTCGGCGACCGAGCCGCGCGCCGGCCTCCTTCGACACGCCGACGGCCGGGATGCCGCCGATCGGCGCGGCGTCGGTGCCGACGCTTCCGGTCGGGGGAACCGTCCCTTCGACGTGGTTCGCGAAGACGAACGCCGCCGCGCCCGCCTCGACCGCGTGGTAGTACTTCTCGCGGCGGTGGACGAACCGGTCGACGGAGTCGGGGGTGTCCGAGGAGACCATCACGACCGCCCCGTCGAGGTCGCCGGCGTCGTCGAAGTCGTCCGGAACGCCGTGAGCGAGGTCGACGAACTCGCCGGTCGCCTCGCCCGCCGGACTCCGCGGGAGCGCGATGCAGGCGTTCTGGCCGCTCGCGAGGATCTCGCCGCCGCTACGAATCTCGCTGTCGCCGCGCTCCCAGCCCTGAACGTCGAACGGCTCGATCCGAGCGTCTCGGGCGCCGACCGCGGCGAGCGCGTCCCGGGTCAGTTCGAGGCCCGCGCGCTCGCCGGCGGAGCCGGCCATGCGGTCGCCGACGTCGACGAGGGCTTCGAGGTGGTCCCAGCCGACGTCGCTCGTGAAGGTGTCGCCGATCCAGTCGGTCATGCGTGTCGGTGCGGCGGCGCCCAATCAAGCGTTTCGGTGTCGGCGGCCGGTGCCGGAAGGGGAATCGTGCCGACGGACAGCGCTACAGCCCGGGGAGGGCGGGAGCGAGGAACGCGGCGGCCTCCGCGGCCCGGAACGTCGAGTCGTACACGTGGTTCAAGAGGACGTACGCGACGACGCCGAGCACGAGCGAGAGCAGCCACGCGACGACAGCGATTCGGCCGACCGTCCGGTGTGGCGTCTCGTTGCGAAGCTCGCGTTCGGTGTGCGTGAGCCCGAGCACGACGGCGTAGAGAACGACGGGGACCGAGACGATCGAGAGCAGGATGTGGATCGCGAGCATGACGAGGTACGCGTAGTAGGCGAGGTCCGGGCCGACGAAGTACTTCGTTCCGCCGCCGGCGACGCGCGGGACGTAGATCCCGAGGAAGACCAGGATGAGCACGAACGAGGCCACCATCGAGGCCGCGTGTTTCCGGACCTCGTCGCGCCGGATGAAGTACCAGCCGAGCGAGAGCGTGACGATCGTGAGCGTGTTGACGACGGCGATAGCGTGGGTGAGGACGTCGACGGTCGCCCGCGAGAGCTCGGGGAACAACGCCTGAAACTCGGGAACGAGAAACGCACCGAGTACCGCGCCGTACCCGACGACCGTGAGGAGGAGGACCGTCGCCCCGGGCCGACGCTTGACGCGAGCGCGAACGCTGACTGCGGACATACCAGCACGAGGAAGCGGAGCGATAAGTCGGCTTCGGGTTCTCTCAGCGAACGGGGCCGTCACACCGGGACGCAACCCCGATCGCGATCGACGCTACCGCTCGATGATGCCCGTCGCCGTCGCGACCTCGATCGCCGCCTCCTCGTTGATCCCGCCCTGTAAGATCGTGTACCGGTCGCGGATCTCGTGGGCGGTGGTCAGGGCGGCGATCAGCTCCTCGTCGTCGATCCCGAGCTCGGCGGCGGTCGTCGGCGCGTCGAGCGCCGCGAGCGCGTCGCGCATCGCGGCCCAGCGCCCGTTCTCGCCGCTGTGGAGGTACTCCGTCATGATCGAGGCGACGCCGACCTGATGGCCGTGGAGCGCCTTGCCGGGCGCGATCCGATCGAGCTGGTGAGAGATGAGGTGTTCCGCCCCGGACGCGGGTCGCGAGGAGCCGGCGATCGACATCGCGACGCCGGAGGAGACGAGCGCCTTCACGACGACCCACGACGACTCCTCTAACCCCGGGCGGATCATGTCGGCGTTCTCGACGAGCAGCTCCGCGGTCATCTCCGAGAGCGCACCCGCGTACTCGCTGTACTGGACGTTGCGCAGCCGGCGAGCGAGCCGCCAGTCTTTCACGGCGGTGTAGTTCGAGATGATGTCCGCACAGCCCGCGGTGGTGAGCCGCCACGGGGCGTTCGCCAGCAGCGTCGTGTCCGCGACGACCGCCAGCGGCGGGTCGGCGGCGACCGAGTGGCGCGTGTCGCCCTCGGGTATCGACGACCGACCGGAGACGATCCCGTCGTGTGAAGCGACCGTCGGCACGGAGACGAAGCCGACGTCGAGGTGGTCGGCGGCCATCTTCGCGATGTCGATCGGCTTGCCGCCTCCCAAGGCGATCAGGTAGCCGGGGTCCACCGCTTCGGCGGTCTCTTTGAGCCGCTCGACGGCGTCGAAGGAGGCCTCCTCGACGACGGCGGTCGCCGGGTCGTCGAACTGCGCGCGCACCCGGTCGCCGGCGATCTCGTTCGGGGTGGGGCTCGTCACGATCAGCGGTCGCCCCGTGAGATACAACTCGCCGACCGCCGCGCCGAGGTCGTCGATCACGCCGTGACCGACGAGCACGTTCCGCGGGAGCTTGATCCACGTGGACTTCTCGAACATATCGGCAGGTCGTCCCGACGGGTCAAAGCCGTTGTCCATGACGGCGGTTCGAACTCGGTCCCTCGCGGCGGACGGCCCGCCGTGTGGAGCTCTGTGCCGACTCAGATCGCCAGCAACGTCGTCGCCGCGTCGACGAGGAAGAAGACGCCGAAGCCGGCGAGCACGAGCGCGGAGCCGACGGCGACGACCGGCGCGAACGTCTCGGTTCGGCGCTCGGCGGCGACGAGCCCGGTCGGGAAGCCGACGATCCAGATCAACACGCCGAGGAAGAACCCGCCGATGAGCGCCGGCGAGCCGGTGGCGACGACGAGGGTTCCGGCGAGGCCGTCGCCGACGAGCGGGAGGTACGAGAGCACGTCGAGGCTGCCCGGTCGCAGGAGCCCCACGCCGACGGTGAGCCAGAACAACACCTGGTACGGGTTCGTCAAAGCGAGCACGAGCGCCTTCTGGAACCCCTTTCCGCCTTCGATCGACGGCTCGTCGCCGGTGGTCGGCCGGAACGACGCTCGGGCCCCCCGGGCCGCGCCGACGGCGAAGTAACACATCAACAGCCCGCCCACGGCGACCATGAGCGCACGGAGGACGGGGAACGACTCGACGACGGCGACGACGCCGACGTACGCGAGCGCGAGGAATATCACGTCGGCGGTCGCGGCGCCGAGGCCGGCGCGGAACCCGGCGAGTCGCCCGCGGAGTACGGACTCCTCGGCGATCACGGCGTTCATCGGTCCCGGCGGGGCCGCGAGTGCCAACCCGAAGACGGCGCCGACGGCCACCGTCGCAAAGAGACTCACGTCGCTTGAGACGGTCGTTTTCGTGAAAAGTCCCGCGAACGAGATGTGGTCGTTATCGGCGAGAGCGGCACACTGGGGATGAGCGTGGCACACTGATGGGCGGGAGCGACACACCGAGGGGTGAAAGCGGCACACTAGAGGCGAGAACGCGGCGCGGCGGACGGGACGGTGCGGCGATGCCCGGCTGTGGACGCCCGATTCACTCGCCGCCGGCGTCGGCGGGTTTCACGCGGATCGATCTGGCAATGTCGGCGGGGAGGCTCTGCTCGTCGGTCGGGGTCCGCACGGTTATCATTCCGAACGGAGCGACGTCGACGACCTCGATCTCGGTCCCGGGGGTGATCCCCGCGTCGGCGAGGTACGTCAACTCCTCTTCGTCGCGGTCGGAGACGCGCGTCACGACGAGGCGATCGCCGTCGACGTGGTCCGAGAGTCGGGGACCGCTCCCCTCGTCGACCGGTTCGAGGTCGGCGCCGGGGATCGGGTCCCCGTGCGGGTCGACCGTCGGGTCTCCGAGCGCCTCGGCGACGCGCCGCTCGAACTCCTCTGAGATGTGGTGTTCCAACGCGTCGGCCTCGTCGTGGACGTCGCTCCAGTCGTAGTCGAGCTGGTCGGCGAGAAACGCCTCCAACAGCCGGTGATGACGGACGACCTCCAGCGCGACCGCCTCGCCGTCGGGCGTGAGCTCCGCGCCCTGATACGGCTCGCGCTCGACGAGGCCGCGATCCTCCAGCTTCCCCAGCATGTCCGTGACGGAGGGCGGGGTCTTCTCGAGGTACTCCGCGATCGCGGACGTCGAAACGGGCGGCCCTTGCTCGGACTGGAGGACGTAAATCGCCTTCAGGTAATCCTCCATCACGTCACTGAGCATTTATAAACGATCGTCGCCCACAGCGGAAATATCTACCGGGAGTCCGCGGTCGAAAGCGTGCGACCACACGCCGGCGGCTCCGTGAACCGGGTCACTCGTCTTGGAGGTCGGCGTCTCGGAGCGCCTCGTTGAGGTCCTCGCGGACCCGCTCTCCGGTCTCGCGGTCCATCGCCGTGGTGACGATCCGGTTCTCCTGGACGCTGGAGCCGTCTCTGAGGAGGAGCCGGACGTTCCCGTTGGTGCCGGCGCGCGTCGCCTTCGCGCGGAGCCCCGTCCGCGACCCGGTCCCGCCCGCGTCGATCGGTCCGGGAACGATCTTCTTGACGTGCGGGTGTTGTGCGACCGTCCTGATCGCCGTCTGCCCCTTTCGGTCGCCGATGAGCGTCGAGTGTGAGCCGCCGATCTTCTCGCGTGGCGGCGTCTCCACGACCTCCAAGGCGCGGTCTCCTCGCCGGTCGAGGACCCACGCGACGACGGGGCTGTCGGTGCCGACGGCGGGGTCGCCGCCGGCGCTTCCGTCCGCTCTCTGGTCGGCGTTCGGAACGCGGTAGAACTCGTGGTGTATCTGGGCGCGGGTCTCTCGGAGGGGTTCCCGCTCGCCGGCGGCGTAGACGGTCTCCGGTCGTTTGCGGCGGATCTCGTCGGCGACGCGCCCGGCGAAGTTACGGAGCTGGACCTCGGTCAGCTGTTCGTCGCGTTCGGGCCGGGTGGTGATCGTCGTCTCGCCGACGACCTCGTCCTCGTCGAGCATCGCGAGCCGCGCGCGGTCCTCGGCGAACTCGACGACGACCGCGTCGCTGTTGGCGGTGTTGCAGGTGAGACAGTAGTCACCGGGCTTGCGGATCGGGGTTCCACACCGCCGGCAGTTCATGACGGAGGGAGGGGCGTCCCGAATAAAAGGGCGTCCGTTTCTCGGACGGGGGGCGTCCGGTCGTGGAACGTCGGGTCGTCGAACGCCTCACGGCGACGACGACGGCGACCGTACGGGAGCCTGCGTTCGTGGGGCGCCGCCCCCGTCAGCCACGGCACCGGAGACAACAACCCATATGAACCGCTATTCCTATGACCACATATATGGATACTGACCGATCCGAGTCGACGCCTCAGGGCGGGAGCGCCGACCGGCTCGAATCCGATCCTCGAGACGGGGCCAAAGGGGACGGCGCCGTCGGGGCGGCCGACCCGATAGAGGGAGAGGGGGTCGAAGACCGGATAGCGAGGCTGTTCCGCAACGGACGGACGAACGCGCTGTTCGCGTGGGCGATGGTCGCGGTTCTCGCCGGCGTCTTCGTCGAGAGCCTGCTCGACGGCGACCTCCTCTCGATAGCCATCATCACGGCGCTCGCCGCGGTCGTCCTGGCACCGCCGGTCTCGGCCCGCGACTGGCGGGTGATGCTCCCGTCGGAACTCCTCGTGTTGGCGCTGTTGCCGGTGCTCGTCGGCGCGCTGTTGGGCGGTGAACTCGGGACCTTCGCGACGTACGTCTCGCTCGCCGCGGTCGCGCTCGTCATCACCGTCGAGCTTCACATGTTCACCTCGCTCCGCGTGAAACCGTGGTTCGCGGTCGTCCTCGTCGTGATGACGACGATGGCGACGGCGGCGGCGTGGGCGATACTCCGCTGGAACGCCGACCGCCTGCTCGGCACGAACTTCCTGACGACCAACGAGGCGCTCATGATCGAGTGGATCTACGTGACGCTGGCCGGCATCGCCGCCGGACTGCTCTTCGAGGCGTACTTCCGGCGACGCGGTCGCCGGCTCCGCCGCGCCATCTGGCGGGTGGTGCGGCGATGAGCGTGCGTTCGCGGCTGCTCCCCCGCCCCTCCGTCCGAACCCAGCGACGGCTCACGCGCGGGATGCAGCTGATCCTCGTCGGTATCGTCGTCTACGGCGTGGTCGCCGGCGCCCCGAAGGCGATCACCAACGGAACCATCGCGCTGCTCGTCACCTTCATTCCGGCGCTGCTCGAACGGAACTACAAGATCCCGCTCGACCCGTGGCTCGGCGTCTGGATCACGGCCGCGGTGTTCTTCCACACCCTCGGATCGGCGCGGTTCTACGAGCAGATCTGGTGGTGGGACCACCTCACACACTCCCTCTCGGCATCGCTCGTCGCCGGCGTCGGGTACACCGCAATTCGAGCTGTCGACCTCCACAGCGACGAGATCCGGATCCCGCCGCGGTTCGCGTTCGTGTTCATCCTCATCGTCGTCCTCGCGTTCGGCGTCGTCTGGGAGCTGTTCGAGTTCGGACTCGACATCATCGCCGACGAAACCGGGATTGCCATGCCGCTCGCACAACACGGCCTCGACGACACGGTGCTCGACTCGATGTACAACACGCTCGGCGCGCTCGTCGTGGCGACGTTCGGTCAGGCACACCTCTCCGGGGTCGCCGAGAACGTCCGACAGTCGCTGTTCGCCGACGGCGAGGAGTAGTCGGAATCGGCCTGTCGCTCGTGAGGGAATTCAGCGAAGGCAGGCCGCCACGACGCGCAGCGCGGCCTCCCCGCGCACCTCGTTCGCGAGCAGCGGGACGCGTTTCACCTCGCGGCCGCGGAACAGGTCCGTCGCCCGCCGGAGCGCGCTCTGTTGCACCTCCCAGCGTCGGGCACAGAACTCGCACGTCTCGGGGTTCGGCTCGACGATCCACTCGGGATCGACGTCGGCGATTCCGCCGACGCCCTCCATCACGCGGTTGACGACGAGGGTGTTCACCGGAATCGAGAACTCCTCGAGCCGCGCGACGAGCCGCTCGGACTCGGCGACGCTCATCTCCTCCGGAATTGTGACCACGCGGAAGTCGGTCTGCTCGGGGTCCTGTAACACCCCGCGGAGGCGCTCGATCCGCGCCTGCAGTTCGTCGAGATCGGCGGACGGGTCGGGCTCGTCGTCGCCGCCGAACAGTCCCGTGAGCCCGTCCATCATCCCGGAGAAGCGCTGGCGGAGCTTCATCACGCGACCGATCATCGAGTCCATGATTTCGGGAAGCTGGAGGAGCCGAAGGGTGTGGCCGGTCGGCGCGGTGTCGACGATCACCCGGTCGAATCGCGGGTCGTCGAGGTACTCGAGCAGTTGGCGCATCGCGGCGGCCTCGTCCGCGCCGGGCATGGTCCCGCCGAACAGCGAGCCGAGGCCTCCCTCGTCGCTCCCGCCCGCGTTCGCGCCCTCGCCCGCTCCGCCCATCCCGCCCATCATGTCGCCCATCTCACCTATCCCGCCCAGGGGGTCGCCCTCGGCCCCGAACATCCCCTCGTCCATCGCGTCGTCGGGGTCGATCTCGGCGGCGTACAGCGGCATGTCCTCGCGGATGCGCGCCGGCTCTGCCGGGATGTCGGTCTCGTAGGTGTCGGACAGCGAGTGCGCCGGGTCCGTCGAGACGACGAGGGTGCGGACTCCGCCCGCGGCCGACGAGAGCCCGGTCGCGGCCGCCATCGTCGTCTTCCCGACGCCGCCTTTTCCGCCGTAGAGTACGTACTCGGGAGCGTCGACGCCCTGCGGGAGGTCCGCGGTAGCGTCGGTCTCGACTCCCCGATCGGCTTCGGTCGCACGCTCAGCTTCGTCGGGCTCTCGGGCGTCGTCGTCCGGCGTCTCCGGCTCGTCGACGCGATCCACGGGCTCGACGTCGATGTCGTCCATGCGCGGTAGTGGGCGGGGGTCGCTTGTGTACCCGTCGGTCCCGAGAGAGCGAGCGTCCCTCGCGCCGGCGCGTCCGCGTCCCGCTCCACACGAGAGCACGCGGCGCGGTATGGGCGGCAACGCCGCCGACCGCTCAGATCTCGCGAGCGAGCCACGTGGCCGTCGCCTTCCACGTTATCACGACGTCACGGCCGTTCGCCAGATCGAGCCGATCGGCGCTGTCCTCGGTCACGAGTGCGCGGAACACGACGTCATCGACTTCGATACGGACGGTGAAAACCGTCTTCCCGCGGTCGATTCCGTCGATCGTTCCGTGGAACTGGTTCCTCGCGCTCGTCGAGTCGGGGTCGGGGTCCGCAGCCGGTTCGAGCACGGTGATCGAGTCCGCACCGATCCGAATCTGGACGTGGTCACCGGGTTCGACCCCGTCGTGAAGGCCGCGGACCGCTCCGACCGCAGTCGTCACGTCTGCCAACTCGCCGGCAACGGCCTCGACCGTTCCGTCGAGAACGGTCTCGGGGACCCGTGCAGTCGCAGTGAGAACCACCTGGAGCCGCTCGTACTGATTTATCAACCGTACCGCGGTGTCCGTCAGCCGGCTTCCGCCGCCGTCGCTCCCGCCGCGATACCGCTCGACGAGGTCGCCGAACGCCGATTCGAGCTCGTCGATACGCGAGAGGTCCCGGGCACGCGACCGACCGAGGTTCGAGGAGGCCTTGGCCACAGATCCCGCCTCGCCGATCTCGCGGAGCAGTCTGACGTCACGCTCGTCGAACTCGGTCCCGTTCCGGACCAGCGTCGCCCGTCCCTGTCCACTCGTTTCGCCCATTGGTGAGACGTTCTCGGGGAGGCGTTTAGACTCTTGCCCGTCGGGTCACCGATGGGTCAGTAGACGAGCTCTCCCTCGATGAACTTCCGTGCGCGGGGGTCCTCGGGCGTCGTGAAGACCCGCTCGGCGGGCCCGAACTCGATGACCCTCCCCTCGAGCATCACGGCCACGCGATCGGCGATGCGCTCTGCTTGGTTCATGTCGTGCGTGGCGACGGCGACGCCGAGTCCCCGCTTCCGCGCCGTCTCGACCGCCTCCTCGATGACCGCCGTGTTTCGGGGGTCGAGGTCCGACGTCGGTTCGTCCAACAACAGGAAGTCGGGGTCGTACGCGAGGGCGCGAGCGAACGCGACCCGCTGTGCTTCGCCCCCCGACAGCGAGGACGCCGACCGGCTCGCTGCGTCGGCGAGGCCGACGACCTCTAAGGCCTCGGTGATCTCGTCGCCGGTGTCCCCTCCGCGAAACCGCGAGAGCCACCTCGCGATCCGATCGCGCCAGTCGCGTCGGATGTGTCGTCCGTACTCTGCGTTCCGACGGACGGTCGCGTCGAAGAGACTCGCCTCTTGGAACACCATCCCGACCCGGCGTCGGACGTCGAGGCGCTCGCGCTCGGAGAGCGACCACACGTCGGTGCCGTCCACCTCGACGCTTCCAGCGTCCGGTCTGTTAAAGAGCGACAACAGCCGGAGGAGCGTGGTCTTCCCCGTCCCGGAGGGACCGATTATCGCGACGGTCTCGCCCGGTTCGACCGCGAACGTCACCTCGTCGAGGACGTCGCTGTCGGCGAAACCGTGGGTGACGTTCGTCGCGGCGAGACCGCCTTCAGCTTGCCGTTCCTGTCTCTGTCTCTGTTCCCGGTGACGCTGTCGCATCAGAGACGCCCCCCTCCTAACCGCAGGACGATAGCGTTGATCGACAGGACGAGCACCACGAGGATCGCACCGAGGATCAGCGCCAGTTCGAAGCGGCCCTGTCGAGCTTCGAGCTGGATCGCCGTCGTGAGCGTTCGGGTGACGGAGGTGCCGTCGGCACCGGCGATGTTCCCCCCGACGATGAGCACCGAGCCGACCTCACTGATCGCCCGGCCGAGGCCGGCGAGGACTCCGGTTACGATGCCGTAACGGGCCTCTTTGATCGTCACGAGCGCGACGTCGAGACGAGTCCCACCCATCGCGTACGCGGCGTCACGGACCCCCTCTTCGACCCCGGTCACGGCAGCGAGACTGACGCCCGTGATGACCGGCGTCGCGAGGACGAACTGCGACAGGATCATCGCCTCCCTCGTGAAAACGAGGTTCAATGCCCCGAGCGGACCCTGATTCGAGACGGCGAAGAGGACGACGAGGCCGACGACGACGCTCGGAAACCCCATCCCCGTGTTGATGACGGCGACGACGAACCCTTTCCCGGTGAACTCCGAGAAGCCGACCAGCATCGCGATCGGCAGGCTCACGAGCGTGCTGATCAGGACCGCGGTGAGGCTCACGTACAGCGAGACGAAGACGATGCTCTCGACGTAGTTCCGCTCGAAGGGGAACTCGACGAACAGCGGGACGAAGGGGTCCGCGAGTCCCGGTACGGACGATGCGAGTTCGATCATGGCTGAACCTTATTCCCCTTCCGGTGACCAGTCCTCGGGAACGTACTGCTGGAACTTCGGATCCGCTGAGACCACCTCGGGGAAGAACAGCTGTTCGCCCTCGACGGTGTACGCGTCGATTATCTCTTGACCCTCTCGGGAGGTGAGAAACCCGATGTAAGCCATGGCGAGGTCGTAGTTGACGTTCTCGTGGACGCCGGGATTGACCGCGACGACGCCGTACGGATTGGCGAGGAGTTCCGGGCCGCCTTCGATCGGGCCCTGAACGCGGATGTCGATGTCGAGTTCGGAGCGCTGTGAGACGAACGTGCCGCGGTCCGCGAGAGTGTAGGCGGGCGTCTGGTCGGCCTGATTCAGGACTTCGCCCATCCCGGACCCGGCTTCGCGGTACCACTCGCCGCCGGGCTCGACGCCAGACGCCTCCCAGACGGCCAGCTCTTTCGCGTGCGTCCCGGAGTTGTCGCCGCGAGAGACGAACGTCGCCTCGCTATCGGCGACTGCTTGGAACGCCCCGGTCGCCTCGTCCGTGCCGTCGATCCCGGCGGGGTCGTCGTCGGGGCCGACGACGACGAAGTCGTTGAACATGAGGTCGCGGCGATTGACGCCGTGTCCATCCCTGAGGAACTCGTCTTCGAGCGAGCGAGCGTGGACCATGACGACGTCCGAGTCACCGGCTCTCCCGGTCTCCAGTGCCGCACCGGTCCCCTGCGCGACCGCTCGGACCTCGACGCCGTACCGGGCTTCGAACGCGGCGTTCACCTCGTCTAACAACCCCGTGTCGTAGGTGCTCGTCGTCGTCGTGAGCGTGAGCGTTTCGTCGAGGACCTCCGGTCCACCGCCTCCGTCATCAGCATCGGCACAGCCTGCGAGTACCGCGGCCATCCCGCCTGCCGTTGCGGAGAGAAACCGCCGACGTTGAATCATGTTTGATACAACGTGTTCAGACTACCCACTTAGCTATTTCGACGGTGTAGTAACTACATGTGGTTATACTCTCGATCACGCGTGGCCGACCGTCGTCAAACGACGAGTGTGATCGAAGATACGTGCAGTCCACTATCGCCTGGCCGCGGGCCGCAACGGCACCCCGAGAACCTATTCGCTCGCGCCCCCGCGGTCGACCGCCATCCCGAGGTCGGTCATCGCGTCGAAGAAGTTCGGAAAGGAGACGTCGACGTGCTCGCCGCCCCGGATCGTGGTCGTCCCCTCGGCGACGAGCGCGGCCACGGCGAGCGACATCACGATCCGGTGGTCGGCCCGCCCGTCGACCGTCGCCCCGCGCAGGTCGCTCTCGCCGCCGTGAACGGTGAGCGTGTCGGGCTCCTCGGTCGTCTCCGCGCCCAACGTCGCCAGCTCCTCGGCCATCGCCGACACCCGGTCCGTCTCCTTATATCGGACGTGCTCGCAGTTCACGATCCGCGTGTCGCCGTCGGCGACCGCGCCGAGCGTCGCGATCGTGGGAAGGAGGTCGGGCGTGTCGCCCACGTCGACCTCGACGCCCACCAGCTCGGAGCGCCGGACGGTGATGACGCCCGCGTCGCGATCCCACTCGATGTCGGCACCCATCCGCTCTGCGATCTCGACGATCGCGGCGTCGCCCTGCGCGCTCGGTCTCGCGCCTTCGACGCGCACGGTTTCGCCCGCCGCTGCGGCGACGACGCCCGCGGCCACGAGGTACGAGATCGACGAGAAGTCCCCGGGGACGGTGTAGCTCCCGCCTTCGGGCGCGTACGACTGTCCGCCGGGAACGCGGAAGCCCTCCGCGCCCGCGGCACCGTCGAGCGCCTCGCCGTCGGCGTTCACGGCCGTCGCCTCGATCCCGAACTCGGCGAGGAGTTCGAGCGTGATGTCGACGTAGGGCGCGGACTTGAGCCCGGTCGTCAGGTCGATCTCGATCCCGTCGTCGGTGACCGCCCCTCCCATCAACAGCGCGGTGACGTACTGGGAGGAGACGTCGCCCGGGATCGCCACGTCGCCGCCCGAGAGGGGGCCGGTGACGACGAGCGGGGCCTGTCCGTTGCCGCGAGTCGACTCCGCGCGGACCCCGAGGTCGGCGAGCGCGTCGAGGAGCGGTCCCTGCGGGCGCGAACGGAGCGACGAGTCGCCGGTCAACACCGTCGTCCCGTCGGCGAGCGCGGCCGCGGCGGTGACGAGTCGCATCGTCGTTCCGGAGTTCGCGCAGTCGATCACGTCGTCCGGGACCTCGGGTCGACCGGCGAAGCCGTCGACGACGAGCGCGTCGGCGTCCTCGATGTCTGCGGCCGTCGCCGGCTCCACCGAGCCGCCGAACGCGGTCACGGCCCGGGCGGTCGCCTTCGTGTCGGCCGAGACGAGCGGCGACCTGACTGTCGCCCCGTCGCTGTACCCCGCGGCCAACAGGGCGCGGTGGGTGTAGCTCTTCGACGGGGGTGCGCGGATCGTTCCCTGCACGGTCGACTGCGTGACGCGTACGTCCATACAGCCTCTGCCGGCCCCGGCGACAAGTCGGTACCGGACGCGGCACGACTCGTACCGGGCGACGGGCGACCGCATCGCCGGCGCACGTTTTATATCACCCCGAGCGTTAGCGTCGCGTATGCCCCAGTGTGAGATGTGTGGCGCCGAGGCGGCCTCGCTGACGACGACGAAGGTCGAAGGCGCCGAGCTGGAGCTGTGTAGCTCCTGTACGGACTTCGGCACCGAGGTCCGCGACGAGTCCACCAGCTCCGGCGGCGGCAAGTACTCAACCAGTTCGAGCACCGGGAAGTCGTCCTCCGGGTCGTCATCGTCGAGCTCCGGCGGCTCCTCCGGCGGATCGTCGCCGCGCCCGCGCGACATGTTCGACGACATGGACGAGATCGCCACCGACTACGACGACCGGATCCGGGCGGCCCGCGAGTCCCGCGGACTCAGCCAGGAGGAGCTGGCCGACCAGCTCAACGAGAAGGCGAGTCTCATCCGCAAGCTCGAACGCGGCGACACCCTTCCGACCGACGAGATGCAGCGGAAGCTCGAGGCCGAACTCGACATCTCGCTCGTCGAGGGCGAGTCGGTCGACGACGCGGAGTGGGACAGCGGCGACTCCGGAACGATGACGCTCGGCGACGTCGTCAAGCGGAAGGACTGAGCTACCGCCCGTTTCCGGCGTCGTCCGCCGACTGCCCTCCGCTCGCCGCGCCGTACCGTTCGGTGAGGTAGTCGATGATGTAGTCGACCGTCTCCGGATCGTAGCTCCAGAAGCCGAAGAACTCGCCGGGCGCGCGCTCCTCGGCGAGCAGCGCGCACTTCGCCTCGTCGTAGCCGCCGCCGTCGTAGGCGACGAACCACGTCTCGCGGAGCTCGGCCGCCTCGCCGGTGTGAACCGTGTAGTGTTCGATCTCCGGCGGGCTCCCCTCGTCGGCCGCGTACGCGTGGACGTCCAACCGGTCCTTCTCGCCCAAGAGGTCGTACGTGTCAGCCTCGCCCGTGAGCACGTCGAGCGTCTGGAAGCCGGCGTGGAGCTCGCCGTGGCCGACCCGCCACGCCCGGTCCTCGATCTCGCGGGACGCGGCGACCATGTCCGCCCGGGAGTACGAGGTGAACATCGTCTCGTCGAGGTGGTCGAGGATCGGTCCGCCGACCCGGGCCGACGGGCCGACGGGGCGCTCTTCGCCGTCGCTTTCGGCCGCAAACTCGTCGCCGACGGCGGTCTCCGAGCCGCTCTGGGGCAGCAGTTCGTCGACGCTGACCGCCGTGACGAACTCGCCCTCGCGCGCGAGCACGGCGTATCGGTCGGGTCCGGCGGCGGTTCGCTCCTCGACGATGCTGACGTTGCGGTCGGCGAAGTGTTCCCGCAGGGCGTTCGTAACGCCCGAGTCGGCGTTGAAGACAGTCAGCGTGGGCTCGCGGGCCTCCACGCCGGCGATGAGCTCGATGAGGGACATCTCTTGTCGGACCCACAGTATCGGGGTATAAGGTCGTTTATGCTCCCGAGGGTCGAGGCGCGACGAGCGTCGCCGGAGTATGAAGCTATTTGCGCCCGCGTCTCCCGAGTAGAGGTATGTTCATCCTCGTGAACCTCAAGGCGTACCCGTGCGATCCGATCGAAGTCGCGACCGCCGCCCGCGACGTCGCCGACGCGTCCGGCGCGCGGATCGCCGTCTCACCGCAGGCCGCGGACATCGCTCGCGTCGCCGACACCGGCGTCGAGACGTGGGCGCAACACGTCTCGCCGAACGCACACGGCTCTCACACCGGCTCGACGCTCGCGGAAGCGGTCGCCGGCAACGGCGCGGTGGGAACCCTGATCAACCACTCCGAAAATCGGCTCAAACTCGCCGACATCGACGGCTCCGTCCGCGCGGCCGAGCGCGCCGACCTCGAAACGATCGTCTGTGCGAACAACCCCGCGCAGGTCGGCGCGGCCGCCGCGCTCGGTCCCGACGCCGTCGCCGTCGAGCCGCCGGAGCTGATCGGCGGCGACGTCTCCGTCTCGACGGCCGATCCGGGGATCGTCGAGGACGCCGTCGCCGCCGCCGACGCGGTCGACCCGGACGTCGACGTGTTCTGTGGAGCCGGCGTCTCGACCGGCGACGACGTGGCCGCCGCCGGCGACCTCGGCGCCTCCGGCATCCTGCTCGCGTCCGGCGTGGCGAAGGCGGACGACCCACGATCCGCGCTGGAAGACCTCGTCTCCGGGATTTAAGCGTCCGAACGGCGTCCCGAATCGGTCAGTCGGCCGGGGATCGCCTCCCGTCGTCTTTTCGTTCGTGTTCGGCTCGCACCGAATTCGTGTCCGATCC
This sequence comes from uncultured Halobellus sp., assembly GCA_964574565.1. Taxonomy (GTDB): domain Archaea; phylum Halobacteriota; class Halobacteria; order Halobacteriales; family Haloferacaceae; genus Halorubrum. Next base: position 38,843 of record CAZNOA010000002.1, read on the forward strand.
ACGCAGGTTCCCGCTTGATTCGCACTCGGCCTCCGTTCGACCCGTGCTGCTGCGCTTGCGCGTCTTTATAAAAACACCGATGAGACAGGATCACATGATCGTGAAAAACGCATGACTGCAGCGGGATCAGTGACGAACAGAGATCGCGCCGTCTAGTAACCTTTAACCGACGCAAGCCGTTACATTTGAGCAAGATGGCGAGCAACAAGATTCTCGGTATCGACCTCGGTACCACCAACTCCGCGTTCGCGGTCATGGAGGGCGACGAGCCCGAGATCATCGCGAATGCGGAGGGCGACCGCACGACGCCTTCCGTCGTCGCGTTCGCCGACGACGAGCGGCTGGTCGGGAAGCCGGCGAAGAATCAGGCCGTTCAGAATCCTGAGCGGACGGTACAGTCGATCAAACGCCACATGGGCGAGGAGGACTACACCGTCGCGATCGACGACGACGAGTACACGCCCGAGCAGATCTCGGCGATGATCCTCCAGAAGATCAAACGCGACG
>CAZNOA010000003.1:0-36279 GCA_964574565.1 uncultured Halobellus sp.
CGCGTTCCGACACCAACTCCACGTCGATGCCTTCGGCTTCCGCCTTGTAGTCGAGCAGCGTCGTGAAGCGGTCAAACGCCCACCCGTGCAAGTCGAGATTGCCGTGGTCGCCCCAATTCCGAGACTCGCCGTTCTCGTCGTCCTCTCGAATGCCACCGAGGTCGCCAACGACAAGCGTTCCAACACCTCGTTCGACGCACTCCTCCAGGAGTGTTTTCGAGAGTGCGTGCAAGAAGTGCGTCCGGCGACCCGTCCGCTTACGGTTGAGACGAGCAGCTTCACGAGACGAGGAATCGTCGCACTTGGCTTTCTTCTTCGTGAAGTAGTATTTGTCCTCTTTGAGTGCGCCACCGGGGTACAACACCGATTCACCGCCGAACGAGACGGCGGCAAAGTTACAAATCCCGAGGTCAACACCGGCCACCTCGTCACCCGGTGGTTCCGGGTCGATGGTGGTGCGACAGACGAATTGAAGCCGCCACTCGTCGCGGTTGTAGATGGCGCGAACCTGCTGAATGTCCCACTCGGTCAGGTCAATATCCGGGCGAGTCTGGTACTCGCATAGGATGAAGTCTGACCGGTGTTGTTTGAGGTTGCGGCCTTTTGAGAGGCGAACGCGGGTAAACTGTGCGTCGTGTTTAAAACCAGCCGCTTTGAACGACACGGTTGAACGCGGGTGGGAGTCTCCGTGTTTGCGGTAGCCGGGCGGTCGGGCACGGTTGTCGCCGTTCCGACGCTTACCGAACCAGCCGTTGAACGTCCTCAGAAATCTTCGATTTCTGATGGGCTGCGCAAGAGCTCCGCTCTTGCGAACGCTTCAGCGAGTTCTTCGAGAACGCGCTGACTGGATTGAGAATGCAAGTCCGTGTAGCGTTCGTGGCCTTTGAGTTCGGCTTTGAGTTCCCCGTCATCGGGGATCTCGCCCATCTCATCCCACTGCTCTTGTGCGTAGTAGCGACCGACGTTCCAGAGTTTTGAGGCGGCCCACCCGAGCTGATCGAGGTCGCCACGAACCTGTTGCTGGTTCGTAATCGTGGCCTCGAAGGTTCGGATGGTTCGACTCACTTTCTGGCTTCATAACTGGTTATGAACGATGTTCTGTTAATAGTGTCGGTTAGCGTGGAATATCCCGCCTTGCTACCGACGGTGGATTGTGTAGGAGTTGTCGGCTGTATCCCCGCCCTGAAGGGCGGGGTTTTAGCCTTGTAACTTCCACAAGCGGGACAGGAGCGGATATGGGCAGTACTTAGAGGTACTAGTTGTCATCGACCGAGACGGGAATATTCATCATCAAGGTAAAGGGAGCCATCGGCTCGGGATCGCGAAGGTGTTGGATATTGACATCCCTGTGCAAGTTCTTGTGAGACATACGCAATGGCAAGCGCTTCGAGATGAGGTAAACGATGCGGGTCTCTCTGAGGAGCACAGCGAAGAGCTCCGGGAGCACCCCGACTTACAAGATGTGCTTGAGTGAGTTCTCCTTCGCGGCAGTCGCGTCCGGTCCACAGTCGATAGCGACCGGTCGTTTCGCTCGGTATCGTGTGTGAAGCGTCGGGGTTTCCCGAGCCGCCCCACCGTCCTGCCGTTTACGCGTTCTTCGTCAGCCGCGAGGCCGGGAACTCGTACCGCTTGCAGTCTGCGATCCCGCGTCCCGGCCGGAGCGAGTCGACGTACACCGCCTCGACGACCGGCTCGTGGCGTCCGTACGCGGCGTTCGTGGGGTACTCGGCGACGAGTCGCCCGTCGTCCGTTCGGACGGCGTCGGCCCGCTTCGTCGTAATCGCGACGACGACGAGCCGTTCGTCGGTCTCGCGGTCCCGAACGACGTCGCCCGTCTCGAACCCGTGGCGCGCACACAGCTGCGGCCCGCTGGCGTCGAAGGAGACGAACGTCTCTCCGCCACAGACCGCGCAGACGCCGACCCGCTCGTCGGGAGCGGGGACCGACCCGTCGGTCACGGCGGTCGCGACGCGACGGAGGTGTTTACACCGGGCCCCTCGGATCGCGTGATCGGGGCAAGTGCAGGTCCCGGCGTCGAGCGCGACGACGTACGTCCCGCCGTCGGTCTCGACGACGTAGCGGCCGTCCCGGAGGGGCCGAATCGTCATCGGCTCCGAGCGGGCGCGCTCGGAACGGCCCTCGTCGCGGGAATCGCCTCCCGATCCGTCGCTATCGACCGTCTCGGTCGGTTCTGCAGGCGGCGACGAGGGGGAATCGCTGGGGGGAGTCATGGTCTCGGGAGTGCTCTCGTTCCCTCGAGGTAGGCGGCGTAAGCGCTTAAATTCGGTGCTGAGAGCGGATTCGTATCGAGCGGGGTCGGCGGCACCGCTCCGCCTCGCTGCGATCCCGACGCCCTCATCGAAGTCCTTTTTTAGCGGCGACGGGAACTCGCGCACATGGAAATCGACGCGGAGCTCCGTCGGCAGATCACGGTCTCCATGCTGGCAGCCGCGATATTCGTCGCCGGGCTGGTCGGGATCGGCGTCGCGTACGACGGCGCTTCGGGGTTCACCGAGTCGGGAGCGATCGCGCTCGTCGGACTTCTCACCGGTTTCGTCCTGTTGATGGCGCTCGTCGGCGCGTACCTCATCCGTGCGAACGACGAGGACGCGTGACCCCGTCGTGAGGCGCCGTCTTCGGAGTCAGTCGGCCTCTTTCTCGGGGTGCGTCTCGTCGCTCGTCGCGTTGCGCTCCCGCCAGTCGGTCACCTCGTCGGCGTCGGCCACCCGTTTCTCGTAGTACGCCAGCGGGTCGGCGGCGACCTGCATGTGGTCGTCCTCGTTGTGACAGATCCCGTAGTTCGCAAGCGTCTCGCAGGTCGGCGGCGGGTACTGCGTGCCGCGGTCGTCTTTCAGGTACTCGGTCTGGTACCGGATCCCCTCCGCGTCGAGGCTCGTGTCCGCACAGAACGCGACCACCTCGTCCGGCGTCATCCCGATCCCGACGAGAAACGCCATCAGCGAGAACGACTCCGGCGGGCCGAGTTCGGCGCCGCGCTCGGCCTTCTCGATCAGGTTCGTCATGCAAGGCGGGAACAGGTCGGGAGCGACGACGTCGACCGGTCCCGCGTACGTCCGCTCCGAGAGGAGCCGTTTGAGGTCCTCGACGCCGGACTCCAGCTCCGCCGCGATCCCCTCGCCGGCCGCCAACTCGAACGGGAGCCCCTCGCGGACCCGCTCCTCGACGGCGGCCTCGAGGGCGTCTAACAGCTCCGCACGAGACACCCGGACCTCGCCGGCGGCGAGCGCGCGGTTGACGAGCCGCCACGACTCCCCCCACGACGGCGAGGTGAGCCGGAGGTACGGACCCACGGCGATCCAGTAGTGGTCGGGGTCTCGACTCGTCGCGTGGGCGCCGCCGACACCCGGTCCGTCCGCCTCCGGGCGGACCGCGTCGCCGAGGTCGAACTCCGCGAGCACGTCGTCGAGGTCGACCGTCGGGGTCGACACCGACCGCAGCTCGTCGTCCGTCGCGAGGTCCTCGCGGAGCCGGTCGACGGCGGTCGACGCCTCCGCCGCGGCGTACTTCTCGATAGCGGGCGCGGAGTCGAGCAGAGAGACGAGGATCCGCGCGATCGGGTACGACAGCAGCTCGGCCTGTGTGTCGTACGCCGACTCCGCGGGGAACGCCCCGCTCTCCGACTCGACAGTGCCGTCCATCAGGGCGCGCTCCACGCGCTCGCGGGCCCGCTCGACGGCGGGCGCGTCGGCCGCGACGAGCTCCGGCAGCGACACCGCGGCCTCGGAAACGGCCTCGCGGGCGGCCGCGAAGAACGGGTACTTGGCGTCGAGCGCGTCCATGTCCGGCCCGAGGTAGTGAGGGGCGGCGAATAAGCGGTGCGGTCCGCGGGCGAGCGGAGAGCGGACGGGTGCCCGTGGCCCGTCTGCGCCGGCACTCCCTACTCCGGCTCTTCGACGGCCGCGCCGGGAGCGTTGGATTTCACGCTGTTGAGCCCCTGTTTCGCCTTCTGTTTCGAGGCGTACCCCTGTCCGCCGTCCGCGATGATGTTCCCGTTGTCGTGGACGAGCCGCCAGCGGTAGTCGTCTCCCGCGTCCCTGAACAGCTCGAACGTCGCGTCACTGCCCCCCTCGTCGGGGGCCTCCTCGTCGCGGTCCACGTCGACGACGTGGGCGCCCGGCGCGTTGCGCTGCACGCTCTCGATCCCGTTTCGTGCGTCGCGTTTGTCCGCGTACCCCTCGCTCCCGTCCGCGATGATGTTCCCGTTGTCGTGGACGAGCCGCCAGCGCCACTGGTCGGCGCTGTCCGCGTACAGCTCGAACGTCGCCTTGCTCGCCGCGGCGTCCGTATCGACGTCGCCGTCGGCCTCGTCGAACTCCAGCTCGAACTCCAAGCTAACCCGTCCGTCCTCGCGTTCGAGCTCGACTTCGAACTCGGGCTCCGACCCCGGGTCGACCGTCACCGTGCCGGCGTCGTCGACCGGAACGGGCTCTCCGCGCCCGAGCGCTCTCGCGACCCGCCGGAAGTACGTGGCGAGGGCCTGTCGCGTTCGGGACGTCTCGGACTCGTGGATCGTCTCGTCAGACATGCACTCTCCACCTCACATCGGGGGGGACAAAACCCTGTGGTCGTTCCGGAGGGCGGAGCGGCAGACCAGTCCGTTGGGGGACGATTGGCCCGCGGCGAGACGCGTCAGACTCGCCGCGAGACGTATCAAACCACCCGCGAGACGCGTCGGGAGCTGCCGGCGCCCTCGCTACTCCTCGGGCGGGAAGGTCGCGAAGGTGATTCGGACGAGGTCGAGTTCTGCCCCGATCGGGACGCCGTCGGCGTCCGTCGGCTGGACGTCCTGGTGACAGACGGACGCGCTGTGAGCGTGTAGATGTTGTTCGATCTCCGTGCCGACGGGGCGACCCTCCTCGAAGAAGGCCCACGTACAGCAGTCTTCCACCCACGGACCGTCACCGCTCGGCCCGCCTTCACAGACGGTGTCGCCCGCCGCCGTGATGAGATACGCCCGGAACGAACGCTCGAGGACGTCCGCGTCACACTCCGGCGAGACGTCGACGAAGACGCCCCTCTCGTCGCGACTGCTCATCGCTTCCCGGCGGACGTGGAACGATCCCTCCCAGCCGCCCGCGTCCTCGAGGCAGTCGACCGCCTCGTCCCCGGCGAGTTTCCGGAAGGACGATTCGCTGACGTAGCCGATCTGTTTTCGGCCGCCGATACAGGTCCCCTCACCGTCCTCGACTTCGTCTATCGACCAAGGGACGGCCGTAACGTCCTCGCTGATCCGGTCGCCCTGCGGCTCGTCCCGGGAGTTGCGCTCGGTCTGCGGCCCGCTCGGGTCACCCCAGTAGTTACACCGCGCGTCGACCGGGTCCCCGACGAGGTCCGACGGCCTGTCGACGAGCGCGCCGAACTCCTCGTTGTCCAGCACGTTACTGTCCGTGAGCACCGCTCGATACGATCGGTCGCCCGTCAACACGTAGCCGTGTTCGTTCTCCCGGAGCACGCAGGACCGAACCTCGAGGAAACTGTTGTCGTGGCGGATCCCGGCCCCGTCGTTGTCGCTGATCTCACAGCCCGTCACGGGAACCGCTTCCTCGAGGAGCGCGACGTCGATCTCCCCGGTTCGGAGCCCCGCTCCCGAGCTGCCGCGGATCTCGGTGTCCGAGATCTCCGTCCCGGACACCGGAGGGATCTCCACCGGGCCGCCGTTCCCGACGACGGCGCAGTCCGAAACGCTGATCGCCGTCGAGACGCCCGGAGCGATCGCCCGACCGTCGTTGTTCCGGATCTCACAGCCGGTCACCGTCAGATCGCTTCGTTCTCCGACGCCGATTCCGACGCCGCCGTTCTCGTCGACGGTACACCCGTCGAACACCGTCTCGGACGTCCGAAAGCCCGAAACGCCGTGGCTCTCGTTGGCTTCGATCGCGATCGAATCGAAGGTGAGGTTCGCGGTCAACGAACCGACGAACAGCCCCACTTCGAAGCCGGTGATCGCGAGGTCCCGGACCGCGAGGTTGCGGACGTCTCCGGAGACCTCGATCCCTCGTCCGGTCCCGTCGCCGCTCAGCGTGTGGCCGTCACCGTCGATGGTGATCGCACCGTCCACGGGACGGATCGTGAGACACGTCCCGTCGGCGTCGATATCGTCACCGAGTACGTATCGGCCGGGCTCGTCGATGGTCGTACACTCAGTTATCACCACGGGGTCCGTTCCGCTCGCGCTCGTCGAGCCGCGCGACGCGGCGTTCGATTGTGCCATTCCGGTGGCCGCTACGTCCTCAGAGCGCGCCGAGACCCCGAACACCGCTCCAACGGGGACGAGCGCCCCGAACCTGAGAACCGTGCGTCGCGTCGACTGCCCTTCGTTCCCGTCCATGGCCTCGCTTCGGCCACGCTCCGTTTCGTTATGGGTCTGCTATACGACGGGGGCGGACCTCGCCGCGCAGACGGCTCGCATCGGTAGAGGCCCCGAACGAGCAAGAACCACCGCCTGAACACGCGGTCGCCTCGCGTGTGCCGACCGAGGCGATAGTGCGGTCGCAGGAACCATTTAACGGGGACGCGCGAGTCGCAGGAACCATTTAACGGGGACGCGCGAGTCGCAGGAACCATTTAACGGGGACGCGCGAGTCGCAGGAACGATGTAATCCGAGCGGGTGCGCGCGGCTCGTGGGAACGGGTGAGTCGGGAGAACGCGGCGCCGCACCGCTCAGGGTCGCTCCGCGATGATCGTCTCGCCGGCCCGAACCGCGTCGCCCTCGGCGACGAGGAGGTCGTCGCGGGTCACGTCCGCGGGCAACACCACGTCCGCGCGGGAACCGAACGAGACGTGACCGACGCGCTCGCCGCGGTCGACGGCGTCTCCGGGCTCGACCGACGGGTGGATCCGCCGGGCGAACCAGCCGGCGATGATCAGGAGCTCGTACTCCCCGAAGTCGATCGCGACCTGCTCGTTGCGGTCGGACTCCTTGTCGAACGCCGGTCGGTTCGCTCCGGGGCGGTGGCGGACCTCCCTGACCTCGCCGGCGATCGGCGCGCGGTTGACGTGGACGTCGGCGACGTTCATGAACACGCCCACGCGCAGGCGATTCCCCTCCTCGCGGACGACGCTCACGGTCCCGTCGGCGGGGGCGACGACGATCCCCTCGACGTCCGGCGGCGAGCGGTCGGGGTCGCGGTGGAACAGGAGGACGGCGAGCGCGAGCGCGAGCGACGCGACGCCGACCGGCGGCAGGAGCGGCAGCGTGACGGCGGCGACGAGCGCGGGAACGAGCGCGAGCCGCCACGCCTCGTCGACGACGGGGAAAGGGAGCAGCCGCGCCAAGGGTGGGTCCCGGCTCATCGCCCGGCCTCCGCGGCCTCGCGCAGGGGCGGCCGCAGCTCGGTCCGGCCGGCCGCCCACGCCGAAAGCAGGTGGGTGAGGTGGATCCGGTCGTCGAGCCCGTCGGTCAGGTCGAGGTCCGCCTCGCCGGCGAGAACGTGGAGCCGCGCGAGGTCGTCGCCGCCGTACTCCGAGCCGGCGCGGGCGACGCGTAACAGCTCGCGCAACAGCTCCCCGCCGTCGTATCCGCCGTCATCGAGCAGGTCGTCGAGGGCGTCCCTGGCGGCTTTCAGGTCGCCGCTGCGCGCGTCGGCGAGCGCCTCGCGGATGGCGTCGTCGTCGCCGACCTCGCCGAGCGTCTCGTAGGCGGTCGACATGGTGATCTCCCCGCCCTCGACGGCGGTCGCCTGCGCGGAGAGGATCGCTTTGCGGAGGTCGCCGCCGGCAGCGCTGGCGACGAACTCCAAGCCGTTACCGTCGTAATCGACGGCTTCCCGGTCACAGATCGTTTCGAGCACGTCGATTGTCTCGTCGACCGTCGGCGACCGCATGCGAACGGGGAAACACCGCGAGCGGATCGGGGCGATGAGCTTCGACGGCTGGCGGGTGGCGATCACGAACTGCGTCGTCCGGTGGTGTTGTTCCATCACGCGCCGCAGCGCCTGCTGGAAGTCCTCGCGGATCGCCTCCGCGTTGTCGAGGAGGACGGTCTTGTACTCGCCCGACATCGGCGCGTACGACGCCGACTCCTTCAGCACGCGGTTGATCATGTCCCGTTTCGCCATGCGGCTCCGCCCCGCGAGGAACCCCTCGAAGCGCGGATCGGTTCGGATCTCCTTTTTCGTGCGGCCGAAGAAGTCGGCGACGTTGATCTCGATCAGGTCCGTCTCGGGGTTCTCGTGAGAGGCGCGCGTCAGCGCCCGCGTCGCCGCGGTCTTCCCGACCCCGGGCGGCCCCTGCACCACGAGGTTCATCGGCTCGTCGACCGCGCGTTCCAGCCGCTCGCGGGCCTCGTCCTGACGGATCTCCTCGAGCGCGGGAGCGTGCGCGTCAGTCCACAGCGGTCCCTCCATTACGTGTCGTTCCGGGCGCAGCGCTCAAGAATCGGTCGGTCCCGCGCGGGGTCTCGCAGTCCGACCCTCGCTTCTCTCAAGCCATTTATGATGGAAAATTAATATCAGTTGTAATTAAACGTTAAATATTAAGTGTGTTCCACCACGAACGGCGAACGTATATGTCACGCGACAACCGAACAGACGCTGATAGCCGCATCTCACGCCGCCGGTACGTCGCCGGCGCCGGAACGCTCGCGACCGTCGCCGTCGCCGGCTGTTCCGACGACCCCGAAGAGGACGCCGGGATCGACGACGACGACACGGACGACGGAACGGACGACACCGACGAGGACCGCCCCGAGCTCGAGATCGTCCACTGGTGGACCGCCGGCGGCGAGGAGGACGCGTACAACGCGCTCCTCGACGGCTTCCGCGAGGAGCACCCGGACGTCGAGATCGTCGACAACCCGGCGCCCGGCGGCGCCGGCTCGGCGATCGACACCGTGATCCAGAACCGCGTCCTCGACCAGAACCCGCCGAGCACGTTCCAGATCTGGCCCGGGCAGGCGCTGACGCCGTACACGGACGAAGACCTGCTCGAAGACATCGGCGACTCCGTGTGGGACGAGGAGATGCGCGAGGCGTACCTCGACGGGATCACCGAGCTGTCGCGTCCGGGTGGGGACCTCGTCGCGGTCCCGATCAACATCCACCGGATGAACAACCTGTTTTACAACGTCGAGGTCGTCGAATCCGCCGGCGTTGACCCGACCGATATCGACGATCCGCAGGGGCTGTTAGACGCGCTCCAAGCCGTCGAGGAGAACACCGACGCGGTGCCGTTGGCGCACCAGACGCAGGCCCCGTGGTCGACGGTCCAGCTGTTCGAGGACGTGTTCATCGGACAGCAGGGAACCGACGACTACACCTCCTTCATCGAAGGCAACGTCGCGGAGCTCGAAGACGAGGTCCGCGAGGCGCTCGAACAGCTCAGCGAGTACGCCGACTACTACCCGGAGGACGCCGGCTCCATCTCGTGGGACCAGGGGAACGACCGACTCATCGAAGGCGAGGCCGCTTTCATTCACCAGGGCGACTGGGCGGCCGGGCAGTACCGGGCGGCCGACGGCTTCGAATTCGGCGAGAACTGGGACATGGTCCCGTTCCCGGGCACCGACGGCGTCTATCACTCCGTCATCGACTCGTTCGTCTTCCCGACGAACAACCCCTCGCCGGACGCGACCGAGCGGTTCCTCAACTACGCCGGCAGCGTCGACGCACAGGAGCGGTTCAACCCGATCAAGGGGTCGATTCCGCCGCGAACCGACGTACCGACCGACGACTTCGGACCGTTCCTCTCCCGACAGATCGAGGACTTCGGCGACTCGAACGCGCAGCCGCCGACAATCGCTCACGGGACGGCGGTCGCGCCCGCGATCGCCTCCTCGATGGAAGAGGCGTTCGCGAACTTCAACGACAACCGCAACGTCGACACCGCCTACGAAGCCATCCGGGACGCGTTCTAGCGCGTGATGTTCGACCGGATCCGTCGGTCGCTCTCGAAACGACGGCGCGGGGAGGCCGGTCCCTGTGAGGGCTCCGGCGAAAGCGACGGGGCGTCCGACGACGGCGGTCCGCGCCACGGACTCCGCACCGACGGCGGGACGCCCGCCGAGCCCGATAGCGTCCCGCTCGCGACGCGGCTTCGACGCAGCCAGTTCCTCGAGTCGCTTCCCTTCTGGGGCCCGCCCGGGTTCCTGGTGTTGCTGTTCGTCTACGGAGCGATCGGTTGGAACTTCGTCATTTCGCTGACCGGATGGGAGGGGCTCGGACAGCCGAACTACGCCGACCTGTCGGTGGAGGCGTACACGACCCTCCTGACCGACGCCTCCTTCATCGCGGCGTTTCGGAACACGATCGTCCTGCTGCTCGTGTTCACCGTCCTCTCGTTGATCGTCGGGCTGGCGCTCGCGATCCTCGTGGACCGACAGATCCGGTTCGAGAACACGTTCCGGACGATCTATCTGCTGCCGATGAGCCTCTCTTTCGTCGTCACCGCGATCTTCTGGTCGTGGATGTACAACCCGCGAATCGGACTGATAAACGAGAGCATTCGGGGGATAGTCGGGATGATCGACGCGGTCGCCTTCTGGACCACGGTCGAGTTGGGGTTCCTCACGCAGGCGTGGCTCGACGACCCGCGGTTCAAGCTCGCCGCGATCATCTTCGCGCTGATGTGGCAGTTCTCCGGCTACTGTATGGTCGTCTACCTAGCTGGGCTGCGTGCGATTCCGAGCGCGCAGTACGAGGCCGCTCGCATCGACGGCGCCTCGGCCGTCCGGGTCTACCGCCGCGTGATCGTCCCGCAGCTCCGCGCGTCGACGATGTCGGCGGCCGTGGTGTTGATGGTGTTCGCGCTGAAGGCGTTCGACTTCCTGTTCGTGCTGTTCGGCGTCAACCCCGGCAGCTCGGCGGACATCCTCGCCGTGATGATGTACCGCGTCGCGTTCGACCGGCTCCAGTGGGCGTACGGCTCCGCGGTCGCGATGGTGCTTTTCGTGATGGCGCTGTCGGTGATCGGACCGTACCTCTACCTGCAGTACCGACGAGGTGAGCTATGAGCACGGAGTCCACGACACGACGAGACGGCGCGTCGTCTCGCTTCGATCGGATCGACCGCTCCCGGGTCGCGCTGTACGCCGTGCTGCTCGGCATGGTGGCGTTCTACCTCGCGCCGCTGGAGTCCGGGTTCATGACGGCGTTCAAGACGACGGACGGGTTCAGAGCGACGACACCGTTCGCGCCACCGCCGCCCGGCGAGTTCACCTTCGCCGCGTGGCAGCTGGCGTTCGAGCGGCTCTCGACGGGGCTCGTCAACAGCGCGATGATGGCGATTCCGGCGACCGTCCTCTCGGCGTTCTTCGGCTCCATCGCCGCCTACGGGTTGACGAACCTGAGCTGGCGCGGCCAGATCGGCGTGCTGGCGCTGTTCATCGCCGGCGTGTTCATCCCGTATCAGGCCGTGTTGGTGCCGCTCACCCAGTTCTGGTCGTTCGTCGACCTCGGCGCGCGGATCCCGCTCGCGTTCGTCGACGACTACCAGGGACTCATCAACCTGAGTATCACCCACACCGCCTACGGGATCCCGATCTGCACCGTCCTCTTCAGGGCGTACTACGCGACGATCGACGAGGAGATGTTAGAGGCGGCGCGGCTTGACGGCGCGTCGGCGATGACGATCTACCGGCGGATCATCCTCCCGCTGTCGATCCCGATCTTCGCGGTGACGCTCATCTACCAGTTCACGCAGGTGTGGAACGACCTCCTCTTCGCGATCGTCTTGGTGAGCGACCCGTCGAACCGGGTCGTAACGGTCGCGTTGAACCAGCTGCAGGGATCGTTCGTACAGCAGTACAATCTCCAGATGGCGGGGGCGTTCATCGCGGCGTTGCCGACGCTAATCGTGTACGTCCTCTTCGGCGAACAGTTCGCGAAAGGCGTCGCAGGTGAAACATAATGGCACGACTCGAACTCGACTCGGTGACGAAGCGATTCGGCGAGGGGGACGGATCCGTCCTCGCCGTAGACGACGTGAGCATCGACATCCCTGACGGGGAGTTCCTCGTCTTGGTCGGCCCGTCCGGCTGCGGGAAGTCGACGACGCTCCGGATGGTCGCGGGGCTCGAAAGGATCACGGACGGCGAGATCAGGCTCGACGACGAGCGGATCAACGAGCAGGGGCCGGCGGAGCGGGACATCGCGATGGTGTTCCAGAGCTACGCGCTGTACCCGCACATGACCGTCCGTGAGAACATGCGCTTCGGGCTGGAGGAGTCGACCGACCTCGCCGGGGACGAGATGGACGAACGGGTCGAGAGCACGGCGGCGATGCTCGACATCACCGAGCTGTTAGACCGGAAGCCGGGGGCGCTCTCCGGCGGCCAACAGCAGCGCGTCGCCCTCGGCCGCGCCATCGTCCGCGAGCCGAAGGCGTTCCTGATGGACGAGCCGCTGAGTAACCTCGACGCCAAGCTTCGCTCGCAGATGCGCACGGAACTGCAACAGCTCCAGGCCGACTTAGACACCACGACGGTGTACGTCACCCACGACCAGACGGAGGCGATGACGATGGGCGACCGGATCGCGATCTTAGACGCCGGGGAGCTCCAGCAGGTCGCGACGCCGCTGGAGGCGTACCACCGCCCGGCGAACCGCTTCGTCGCCGGCTTCATCGGCGAGCCGTCGATGAACTTCATCGAGTGTGAGAGCGACGGCGAAACGCTCGTCGCCGACGGGTTCCGGTACCCCCTCGGCGCCGCGGCCGCGAGCGCCGTCGCGGACAGCGGAGCGGTGACGCTCGGGGTCCGCCCCGAGGACATCGCCGTCGAGGACCGCGCGAGCGACGGATCGGCTCCGGCGGCGGACCACGCGTTCGCCGCGACCGTCGAGGTGGTCGAGCCGATGGGCGACGAGAACGTGGTGCACCTCTCGGTCGCCGACGGTCCGGAGCTGATCGCGACGGTCGACGGGTTGCGTCGGATCGACGCCGGCGCCGACGTCACCGCCACGGTTCCCGAGGACGCGATCCACGTGTTCGACAGGAATTCCGGCGAGGCGCTCCACAGCCGCTCGCTCGACGACGCCGAGCTGAACGAGACCCGGGTCTGAGTCGTCACGGGGGGTCGGCCGCAGCGGCGCCAGCGGCGACGGTCAGAGCCCCCGCCGCTCCCACGCCCGACCCGTCGCCTCGCCGATCGCGGCCGCGGCGACGACTTCGGCGTAGAACGCGACGAAGAACCCGAGCGCGACGGCGTTGAGCGGTCCGTAGGCTGCGGCTGCGACCGCGAGCCCGGCGGCCGAGAGGAGCGTCGCGACGAGGTAGCCGGCGTCGCGCGTCGCGGCGCCGAGACGCTTCGTGTCGGCCGCCGCGCGGAGCGAGCGGTCGCGGGCGACCGCGACGAGCGCCGCCGGAAGGGGATAACAGATCGCGAGCGCCAGAAGCGTCGAGACGGTCGTCCCGGCGAGAAAAAGCAGCCCGTCCGTCGTGCCGGTCGGGTCGATCCCCTCGAGGGGGCCGCCGAGCGTCACGACCAGCAGCGTGACCGGAACGACGAGATACCCGAGACACGTCACCGAGAGCCGGAGCCCGTCGCGGAGCAGCGGTCCGGCCGGACGCCAGCCGGGGCGCTCCGCCTCGGCGTGAGAGGGTGACCCCGCGGTCGCCGAGAACACCCGAGCGAGGTATCCGGCGACCGCGACGAACGGAAGCACGGGGACCCAGACGGCCAACAGGTGAAGCCCGCCGCCGACGAGGAGCGCGTCGAACCGGGGTGACTCCCGGACGGGGTACGTGACGAGATCGGGGATCACTCGCGGATCCGCTCGACCTCTCGTTTGATCCCCTCACGGACCCGGTCGGAGACGTCTTCTGGGGGCCCGTCGACGGTCTCGGCGTCTTCGGTCTCCAGCAGTCGGTCGAGCTTCCGCTCGAACTCCGTCTCGTCGATCTCGCCGCGGGCGTACCGCTCCCTGAGCGCGTCGAGGGCGGGGTCGACCCGGTCGCCGTCGGCGTGCGTCGCGTCGTCGCCCTCCGGGACCGGTCTCGTCAGCGTGTGGAGCACGGGCAGGAGGATGAAGAGCCCGAAGAACCAGATGAGCGGGAGCGTCCACCACACTCCCGTGAGGAGCGGGGCGGCGACCCCGACGCCGACGACGAGGAGCGCGAACACCCGTCGCCAGCGGTGACGGAGGTTCCACGCGATCCGACGAGCGAGCCCGGTCATAGTCGGGTCGACGACTGCGAGGATGAAATCGGTTTCGTCGCACCGCGGGGTGAGCGGTTCCGCTGAGCCGGTCACGGAAGCTCGAAGACGAGTCTGTCCCCCGGCTCGACGCCGTTGCGGTCGCTCCACCCCCGCGGCATCTCGAGGACGTACTGGCCGGTCCCGCGGTACTCCGTGAGCGGTCGGGACTCCGGCTCCGCCTCGTGGATCTCGGTGACGGTGCCGTCGGGAGCGACGAACAGGATGTCGATCGGGAACGCCATGTTCCGCATCACGTAGGCGTACTCATCGGGCTCGTCGTGGACGAACAGCATCCCTTCGTCGGCGGCCAGCTCGTCGGTCGAGGAGAGACCGACGTATCGTTTGAGGGTGCTGTCGGCAATCCGCACGTCGGCGGTCGCGAGCGACGCGCCCGTCTCGCCGTCGACGGCGTCGACGGTCGTCGTCTCGTAGCCGGCGATCAACACGCCGGGGTTCGCTGCCGCGGCGGCGAGGACGAGCGCGATCGCGACGACGAGGCCGACGACGGTGAGGCGACGACGGTTCACGGCAGGGCTTGGCGGTCAGCGGCAAAGTGGGTTGTTACCCGGCGTCCGAGTCGGCCGAACCCTTCGAGTCCCGCAAGACGTCGGCGTCGTCAGGCCCCCCGACGAACAGCCCGTCGACTATCGTCGCGATCAGGGCCGCCTCGACGGCCTCGTAGTCGGCGGCGTCTCCGGTCTCCATCAGCGTCTCCCGCGATCGGGTGGTGTACACGAGCGAGCGGATCAGCCCGGAGACCACCTCTGGGTCGTCGATCCGGAACTCGTCGAGCGCCACCCAGCGGTCGGCGTACGAGAGGTCGCTCTCTCGGATACTCGCCGCGAGCGACTCCCGTTCGGCGTCGGAGAGCCGCTCTCGGAGGGTGTACAGCTCGTTCTCGACGATCAGCCGCGAGATGAGCGGGTTGGATCGGACCTCGCGGAACATCGTCTCGATCATGGTCCGGACCTCCTCGCGGGGCGTCGTCGCCGCCGCCACCGCCTCGTCGATTCGCGCCTCCAAGCGATCCCGCTCGGCGCAGAGCACTTCGACGTACAGCGCCTCCTTGGAGTCGAAGAACTGGTAGAACGTGCTGGTCCCGATGTCGACGGCCTCGGTCACGTCTTTGATCCGGGTCCGTTCGAACCCGAACCGCGCGAACAGCTCTCGGCCCGCCTCCACGAGCTGAGCGCGGATCCGGTCGCGGTCGGCCTCGCTGAACCGGCTCATCGGCCGGCCGGAACGACGACGGCCGCCTCTCGATCGATTGATTCCATATCGCCGCTCACGATTTCACGAACGAAAACGTTATTGATTCGTGGACGTTCGTTCGACCGTGAAGCGAATCGTCTCTGCGGCGCCGTCCGCTCCGCTCTCGCCGAACCGTTCGTCGCCCTCATACGACCCGTTCCACTCGCCGTTCCGACCGGATCCAGCGGGTTCGACCCGAATCGGACGGGGGCGGTGAACAGATGGTCTCGACGCGGACGGTGCTTGCCGTACTCGTCGTCTGTGCCGTGGGGATCGCGGCCCTCGCGCTCGCCGGCGGGGGCGCCGTCGCGCAGACGAACACGACCCAACAGCAGACGGCGGCGACGCAGGCCGGCGGACAGCCGAACCTCGACGTCCACGTTCCGAGCCCGAAGCTGAACCCCGGCGAGACGAACGAGGTGACCCTCCAGATATCGAACGACGGCGAGCTCGACTACGGCTCAGCCGAAGCCAGAGAGATCGTGACGACCGCCCGCAACGTCCGCGTCGAGGCGGACGCCGACGACACCCCGCTCACGGTCGAGTCCGGCGAGACGGCGATCGGCTCCGTCACCGAGGACCGGCCGGGCGAACTGCCGGTCGCGATCAGCGTCCCGGACGACGTCGAGGAGGGGACCTACTCCGTCGACGTCCGCGTCCGCTACTCACACACCTTTCGCGCCGGGAGCGTGAACCAGGACCGGACGCGGACGCTGCGGACCAGCGTCGACCTCGAAGTCGACTCGGACGCGCGCTTCGAAGTCGTCAACGCGACGACGGACGCGCGGATCGGCGACACCGGGACGCTCGAAGTCGAGCTGGAGAACGTCGGTGCGGACGCCGCGAGCGACGCGAACGTGATCTTGGAGTCGTCGAGCGCCGGGCTCGCGTTCGGCGAACGCCCGCGGGACACGGCCCGTATCGCGGAGATCGACCCCGGAGAGACCGCGACCGTTCGGTACGACGTCGGGTTCGCTTCGGACGCGCCGGTACGCGAGTACGCGCTGGACGCCAGTGTCGCGTTCCGAACGCCCGACGGCCTCCAGCGGATCGACGAGACGCCCACGGTCGGCGTCACGCCGGCGGAGCGACAGCGGTTCACGATCGACGACGTCGAGTCCGACCTGTACGTCGGCGAGGACGGCGACGTGCGAGGGACCGTCACCAACGACGGGCCGGTCGAGGCCCGAAACGTCGTCGTCCGGTACACGGACGAGTCGCCGAACGTGATTCCGATCGAAACTTCGGTCGCCGTCGGAACCCTCGAGGCGGGCGAATCGGACTCGTTCCGGCTGCCGATCGAGATCAGCGGCGAGGCCGAAGCCGTCGATCGGACCGCCGACGTCGCGGTTCAGTACCGCAACGCCGACGACCAGCTGCGCCTGTACGAGGACGCCGAGCTCCTGTTCGACGTCTCACCGAAACGCGATCAGTTCCTGCTCGACGTCCAGCCGCGGGAGATCACCGCGGGCGAGTCGGTCGCCGTCGACGTCGAGGTGACGAACAACCTCGACCAGACGGTCTCCGACGTGGAGGCGCGGCTGTTCGCGGACAGCCCGCTCGACAGCGACGACGACGAGGCGTTCGTCGAGGAGCTCGACCCCGGCGAGTCCACGACACTGACGTTCCGGCTCGACGCCGACTCCTCGGCCACCGCCAAGACGTATCCCGTCTCCTTCGACTTCCGATACGACGACGAGCGGGGGAACAGCCAGCTCTCGGACACCACCCGGGTGGCGATCACCGTCGTCGACGGCGACGGGGGGATCCCGTGGCTGCTCGGCGGCGGCGCGTTGGTCGTGATCGTCGTCGCGGGCGGCGCCGTCTACTACGCGCGGGCGCGGTAGATGGCCGGGCTTGGCGAACGGATCGAGGCCGCGACCGAGCGGCTCAACGAGCGGATCGTCACGCGGCCGCGGGGAGTCGTGGTCGCGTTCCTCCTCGTCACGGCGGTGTTCGCGGCCGGAATCCCGGCGATCGAGACCCAGACGGACGTCACCGAAGGGTTCACCGAGGGGCTCCCCGAGCAGGAGGCGCTCGACGCGATCGACGCCGAGTTCGACGACCCGTTCGCGGCCGACGAGCAGACGACGCAGCTGATCCACGTCGGGAACGACGTGCTCACGCGCGAGGAGCTGTTGAACATGCTGCGGCTGCTCGAACGCGTCGAGAGCCGCGACTCGTTGCGGATGGCGTCGGCGAACGGTCCCGCGCCGATCATCGCGCAGTCGCTCGACCCGGAGGCGCAGACGGCGGCCGAACAGCGCCGCGCCGTCCAACGGGCGACCGACTCGGAGATCCGGCGCACCGTGCGTCAGCTCGAGGCGAACCCGGGGTTCGCCGCGATCGTCTCGGACGATTTCAACCCGAATCAGGCGTCCGCGTCCGCGTCGGTGACGGTCATTACACACGAGGTGCCGGCGAGCTTCTCCGACGACGACCTCCGTGACATCCAGGAGACGACGAACGCGCTCGCGAGCGACGAACCGAGCGACATCCGCGCGTTCGGGCAGGGGACGATCGACAGCGAGTTCGAGGCGATCATCGGTGATTCGCTGCTGATCGTGATGCCCGTCGTCGTCGCGTTGCTCTTGACCTTCCTCGTCGTCGCCTATCGGGACCCGATCGATCTCGCGCTCGGGCTGTTCGCGCTGCTGATGACGCTGATCTGGACGTTCGGCTTCCTCGGCCACTCGGGGATCCCCTTCGACCAACAGCAGATCGCCGTGCCGGTGTTGCTGTTGGCGGTCGGCGTCGACTTCGGGATCCACATCATCAACCGGTACCGCGAGGAGACCGTCCAGGGGTACGACGCGGTCCCCGCGATGCGAACGGCCGCCAACCAGCTCGCGATCGCCTTCGTCATCGTCACCGTGACGGCGGTGTTCGGGTTCGGCGCGAACGTCACCTCCGCGCTCGATCCGATCCGGAACCTCGGGCTGGTCTCCGCGGTCGGGATCGTGTTCACGTTCCTCATCTTCGGGCTCTTCTTGCCCGCCGCGAAGCTCGAGACCGACCGGCTCCGCGAGCGGTACGGCGTCCCCGAGTTCAACTCGTCGCCGATCGCTTCCGAGGACTCCGCGCTCGGGCGGCTGCTATCGACATCGGCGACGGTCGGACAGCGCGCGCCCACGCTGTTCGTCGTCGCGTTGCTCCTCTTCGGCGGCGGGATGGGCGCGTACGGCGCCGGCGTCGACACCACCTTCGAAGAGGAGGACTTCCTCCCGCCCGAAGAGGAGGCGTGGTACGTCGAATACATCCCCGAGCCGTTCGCGCCCGGCGAGTACACCGTCACCGAGACGATCAACATCCTCTCGGACCGGTTCGAGGCGAACCAAGACGAGTCGATCACGATATTCGTCGAGGGCTCGTTCGAGGAGGACCACGCGCTCGAAGCGCTCGCGAGCCCGAACGACGATCCGCCGGACAGCCTCGCAGTCGGCCCCGGCGGGAGCGCCGACACGGAGAGTATCATCACGGTGATTCAGTCGCACGCCGAGCGCGACGAGGAGTTCGCGGCGCTCGTCGCCAGGAACGACCGGAGCGGGAACGGGATCCCCGACCGGAACCTCGATCTGATCTACGACGAGCTGTTCGACTCGCCGGCCGGGCCGCGGGCGGAGCAGTTCCTGACCGACGACCGCCGCGGCGCGCAGGTGGAGTACACGGTCGCAACTGACGCGACGCAGGGCGAGGTCTCCGCTGACGGGGCGGCCCACGCCGCGGAGTTCCGCTACGCGGCGACCGCGACGGGGCAGCTCATCATCTTCGACGCGATCACGTCGATCATCTTCGAGTCTGCGATTCAGGGGCTCACCCTCGCGGTCGGGCTCACTGGGATCTTCCTCGTGATCACGTACGGGGTGTTAGAGCGGAAGCCGATGCTCGGCGTCGTCAACGTGTTCCCGATCCTCATCGCGGTCGCGTCGCTGATCGGGACGATGCGGTTCCTCGGGCTGCCGTTGAACGCCCTGACCGCGACGATCCTCTCGATCGCGATCGGGGTCGGCATCGCGTACTCGGTGCACATCACGGCGCGGTTCATCGACGAGTACAATCGGAACGACGACGCGTTGCGGTCGCTCCGGACGACGCTGACCGGGACCGGCGGCGCTCTCACCGGGAGCATGCTGACGACGACGCTGGGGACGGGGGCGTTGGCGCTCGCGATCACGCCCGTACTCGGGGATTTCGGCTTCCTGATGGCGATGAGCGTCGCGTACTCGTTCGTCGCCTCCGTGGTCGCGTTGCCGCCCGCGCTGTTCCTCTGGGACCGGGTCCGTCGCGCGGAGGGGTCGCGGCTGGCCGCGCTCGTCGGTCGCGGGAGCGACCGGTAGCGGGTCGGGAGCCGCCGATTCCGTCGCGACTGCGAGAATTAGAAACGGTTTTCCGGTCACACCGGCTTTCTCGGGACGCGGGCTTGTGGTCTAGCTGGTCATGACGCGGCCTTTACAAGGCTGAGATCGGCGGTTCGAACCCGCCCGAGCCCATTTCTGGGACGAACGAAGTGAGTCACAGAAATGTATGCGAGTGCGGTCGAGCAATTCGCGAGCCGCAGGTGTAGCGGGGCGGGTTCGAACCAAGTATACTATCCGACTTGGTAGCGATAGCGGTTTGCTATCGAATACACGCGAATCGTTCTCTATGTTCTCAGAGTCGTGGAATGGTAGCAACGGCTACATATTGTGTTCACTAAATTGAAACATGGCCGGATCCGAGTGGATAGAGGCGATTAAGCGCCAACGTGTTGGAGTCAAGATCGTCCTTGCGCTCGGCGGGTTGGTCGTCATCGGATTGGTGATTTTCGGCGGGCTGTATGCGTTCGGAGCGTTCCTTTTCTACGACTCGTACGAATCGTCGTACAACTACGAGACGAGACTTTCCGTCGACGGAGCGACGGAAGATCTCGTCCTCGTCGCTCCCGTTCCGGTTCATAACGACGAGGCCGATATCGGCGAGATCAATCTCTATACGTATGACGATCAAGTGGGTGACTGGGAATATGCCGTCATTGATACCGAACACGGCCCCATGCTGGAGATTAGGATCTCCGAGATCACCGGTGCCGATGAACTCGTCTTCGAATCGACCGTCTACTCGGATCGGACCATAGAGACGAAAGCGCCTCGTGGAGTCGAGCCGGTCCTCTCACCGATGTACGATGTCGAGGAGCTCGACGCTTCGCTCGAGCGTCGCCCGGATACCAAGCTGTATACTCTCACGAGCATGGCGTATGCAGAACACGGCGGTCCCGGTGACGTCGAACTGAGCCTGGTCGTCCGGCATGAGGGAGCGAATACGTGGTGGACGTTCGGCTGGAGTGGGAATCATTACGAGACGTACGTCACGACGTTCGGCGCCACACCCGATCCCGCTGGAGAGTGGTTTCGGCTTGAGGGAGATCACCGAGAGGGGGCCGGAAGTTACGCTCGCTTTGGCCCCCCGCTCCCACAATGAAGTTCGAACACGGAGGAGTTTATAAGAGTGAACGAGGCGCAGAGCGTGTGCGTCCAGCACAGCGGGATATCCAGCGCCCGTCTCACCGGCAACGTCGAACCAGCTGTCGGCTATCCCCCCGATATCGATTTGCCGCTCGAACGACTAGAGAACAGTAGCGTTCGAGGTTCAATGTAGACATGATGCCGCCTATTATCCGTCGGTGTCCCGAGTGCGGCCTTATAAGCCGGAGCCGTCGGTTCACGGTCACCGTCACCGATACGGGCCGCCGCCTCGTCGTGTGCCCCTCATGCGACCATCGGTTCAAACCGATCGACGATCCGCGGCGCAACTGATCCGGTGGCCGGTCGAACTCCCCCGACTTTCCGCCGCTCACCGGGCCGTCCAGCCGCCGTCGGCCGCGAGGGTCTCGCCGGTGACGAAGCTCGCGGCGTCGCTCGCGAGGAAGACGGCCGGGCCGGCGATCTCGATCGGGTCGGCGAAGCGATCGAGCGGCGTTCGGTCGAGGATCGACTGTCGGAGCCGCTCGTTCTCCTGGAGCGTCTCGGTGAGGTCGGTCGCGACGTAGCCGGGGGCGACCGCGTTCACCCGCACGTCGGGCGCCCAGTCCATCGCCGCGCTCTTCGTCAGCCCGACGAGCCCGTGTTTCGAGGCGACGTACGGATGCTGTCTCGGCAGGCCGACGAGGCCGGCCACGCTGGCGACGTTGACGACGCTTCCGCCCGACTCTTTTAAATACGGCCCCGCGGCCCGGACCGTCCGGAACGCGCCCCGCAGGTTCACGTCGAGGACGTCGTCGACGGCGTCGCTCTCGACGTCGACCGGGTCGCCGAGCGCGTCGCCGGGGTTGAACCCGGCGTTGTTGACGAGCACGTCCAGCGAGCCGAACGCGTCGACCGTCTCGTCGACCAGCCGCCGGACGTCGTCATCGTCGGTGACGTCCGCGGTGATCCCCCTCGCCTCGACGCCGTGGTCGCGAGCCGCCTCGGCGACGGCCTCGACCTCCGCCGCGGTCCGCGCGGAGGGGACGACCGTCGCTCCCGCCGCGGCCATGCCGAGCGCGATCGCCTTCCCGATCCCGCGACCGCCGCCGGTGACGACGGCGACCTTCCCTGAGAGGTCGGGGAGGGCGTCCGCAGCCACGAGCGTCGACGCCGACGACTCACCGCTCATCCGCCCTCACTCTCCCCGGGCGCGTACGGGAGGTCCGGATCCGCAACGGTCTCTCGAAGCGTCTTCTTGTCGAACTTGCCGGTTGCGGTCTTCGGGATCTCCTCGCGGAACCGCACGTCGTCGGGGAGCCACCAGCGCGGGAACTGGTCGGCGAGGAACGAGCGGACCGCGTCGACGTCAAGCTCTCGGCCGGCCTTCGGGACGACGAACGCCAGCGGGCGCTCCTGCCAGCGCTCGTGAGACGCGCCGATCACGACCGCCTCGGCGACGTCCTCGTGAGCCATCAGCGCGTTCTCCAGCTCGATGCTGGAGATCCACTCGCCGCCCGACTTGATCACGTCTTTGACCCGGTCGACGACCTCGATGTAGCCGTCCGCGTCGACCGTGGCGATGTCACCGGTGCGGAGCCATCGTGCGCCGCCGTCCTCGGCCGGTACGAAGTCGGTCTCGGTGGCCTCAGGGCGGTTGTAGTACCCCTCGACGACGGAGGGGCCGCGCACGAGGAGTTCGCCGAACGCCTCGCCGTCCCACGCGACCGACTCGTCGGCCTCGTCGACGACCCGCATCTCCAGCCCGGGCGAGAGCAGCCCCTGTTTGGCTCGCTTGTCGAGTTTCGCCTCGCGGTCGGCGTCGGCCATCGACGACTTCGGCCGGGAGACGGAGCCGATGCTCATCGTCTCGGTCATTCCCCACGCGTGTTCGATCGTCACGTCGTGTTCGTCCTCGTACCGACGCATCACCTCTCTGGGCGCGGCGCTGCCGCCGACGACGATCCGCTCTACCGAGGAGAGGTCGCCCCCGTGCTCGTCGAGGTGATCGAGCACGTCGATCCAGACGGTCGGGACGCCTGCGGTGAGCGTCACCGCCTCCGTCTCGATCAGTTCGACGAGCTCCGCGGGGTTGGGCGACGGACCGGGGTACACCTGCTTCGCGCCGGCCATCGTCACGGCGTACGGGAACTCCCACGAGTTCACGTGGAACATGGGCACGACGGGCATCACCACGTCCTCCTCCGCGATGTCGAGCGCCGAGGGCGTCATCACCATCATCGCGTGGGCGTAGATCATCTTGTGGGTGTACTCGACGCCCTTCGGCTTCCCCGTCGTTCCGGAGGTGTAACACATCCCGGCCGGGTCGTCCTCGGCGAGCGGGGGCCACGAGTCGACCGGGTCCGCCGCCGCCATCAGCTCCTCGACCGCCGACAGCGGGAGGTCGGAGGCCGTCTCCGGCACCGACTCGCCCATCACCACGACCTCGCGAACGCCCTCGATCCGGTCCCACAGGCGATCGAGCGTCGCCACCGCGTCGCGGTCGACGATCAGCACGTCGTCCGCCGCGTCGTTGATGATGTAGGCCACGTGGTCGTCCTGCAGGCGGAGGTTCACGGTGTGGAGCTGAGCGCCGGACAGCGGCACGGCGTAGTACGCCTCGAAGTGGCGGTGGGTGTTCCAGCCGAGCGTCCCGACGCGGTCGCCGGGCTCGACGCCGAGGTCGCGGAGCGCTCCCGCGAGTCGCCTGACGCGGTCGCCGAAGTCGGCGTACGTGTAGCGTTCGATCCCCTCGCGAGTGCGCGAGACCACCTCGGTGTCGGGGAACAACCGCGTCGCCCGCCAGAAGAACGGGCGGAGCGTCAGCTCCTCAGGCATCCGCACTCCCCACGGAGAGGTACGTTTCGAGGAGGTCATCCCGCGCTTGGATCTCCTCGACCGTGCCGTCGAAGACGATCTCGCCGGTGTCCATGATGTATCCCCGCTCGGCCATGTCGAAGGCGAAGTCGACGTTCTGTTCGGTCAGGAGGACGGTGACGTTCTCGTTGACGACGGTGCGAACGATCTCGCGTAAGTCGTCGACGATGACGGGCGCGAGCCCCTCCGTCGGCTCGTCGAGCAGCAGGACGTCGGGGGCCTGCACGAGCGCGCGGGCGACCGACAGCATCTGCTGTTCGCCGCCGCTGAGGTTCTGACCGTCGTTTTTCCGCAGCGGATCGAGCGCGGGGAACAGCTCGTACATCTCCGCGACCGGTCGGGGGTCGCTCGCGAGGTTGTGCGCGAGCCGGAGGTTCTCTTGAACGGTCAGGGTGGGGAACACTCGGCGGTCCTCCGGCACGAGCGAGATTCCCAGCTTGTTGATCTCGTTCGGGGATTTGCCCGCGATCTCCTCGCCGCGATACGTGATCGAGCCGCTCCGCGGCGGCGACGCGCCGACGATGGAGCGCATCGTCGTCGTCTTGCCGGCGCCGTTCCGCCCGAGAAGCGTCACCACCTCGCCCTCGTCGATCGAAAGCGAAATCCCGTGAAGGACGTGGCTGTTCCCGTAGTACGTGTCGATGTCGTCGACCTCGAGTATCGTCATACGCTATCACTCCCCAAGTACGCCTCGGTCACGCGCTCGTCCGTCAACACGTCGTCCGGCGTTCCGTCGGCGAGTATCGCCCCCTCGGCGAGCACGACGATCCGGTCCGAGATATCGGTGACGACGTCCATGTTGTGTTCGGTCACGACGAAGGTGGCGTCCAAGTCCGCGTCGAGGTCGCGGATCAGCGAGACGATCTCCGTGACCTCCGTCGGGTTCATTCCCGCGGTCGGCTCGTCCATCAGGAACACGTTCGGCTCGATCGCGAGCGCCAAGGCGATCTCGACGGTCCGCTTCTCGCCGTGGCTCAGCGTGTCACACGGCGTGTCCGCGATCTCCGTGAGCCCAGTCAGCTCCAACAGCTCCTCGATGTCCGCTTCGAGCGCCTCGTCGCCGGTCGCCCGCGAGCGGAAGTCGAGGCGGGTGTCCGCGTGGCTGATCCGGGCGACCCGGACGTTCTCGCGGACCGTGAGCCCCTCGAAGATATTCGTTATCTGGTACGACCGGGAGAGACCGGCCTGCGCCACCTCGTGCGGCTCGGCGTCCGTGATGTCGCGGAGGCCGGCGTGGCCTCCGTCCGGGTCACGGTCGCCGTCGGCCGAGCCCCCCGCGTCGCCGTCGGGTTCGCCGCCGCCGAGCCAGATCGATCCGCTGGTCGGCTGGAGCACCCCCGTCAGCAGGTTGTAGAACGTGGTCTTGCCGGCTCCGTTCGGGCCGATGATGCTGGTGATCTCGCTGTCGTCGATCTCGATCGAGACGTCGTCGACGGCGGTCAGTTCCCCGAACTGTTTGCGTAGGTCTTCGGTTTTGAGGACGGTCGTCACGAGTCGTCACCTCGGTCGGCTCCGGTTCGTTCGTCGTCCGATTCAGACGGTCCGAGGTCGGCGGCGTCGGCCCGGGCGTCGTCAGCGGCCTCGGTGCCGACGGCTTCGTCGTCGCCGCCCCCGCTGTCGCCGCCGGAGCCGTCGTCGCGGAGCAGCCGGTCGCGGAGCAGCACGAGCCCGCCGACCGCGCCCGCCTTGAAGTACAGCACGACGCCGATAAGCAGCGCGCCGAAGAAGAACTCCCAGTGTGCTTCGAGCGTGGGGAACCGGCTGATTCCCCAGCGGACGTACAGGAAGATGAACGCGCCGACGATCGGTCCCGCGAAGTACGTCGCGCCGCCGATGACGGTGGCGACGACCGCGATCGCGCTGGTCGACCAGTACGCCAGTTCCGGCGACGCGACGCTGGAGAGCCCCGCGCGCAACACCCCGGCGATGCTCACGACCGTCGCCGAGAGGATGAACGTCATCCAGCGGTGGTGCGTGACGTCGATCCCGAGCGCGGCCGCCCGGTCCGGGCTCTCGCGGATCGCCTTACACACCGTGCCGAACGGGGAGTTGACGATCCGCCACACGGCGTAGATAGTCGAGAGGACGATCGCGACCGTGAGGAAGTAGTACCCCTGTCGGTCGCCGATCCGGAAGCTCGAACCGCCGATCTCGACGCTGCCGAGCAGGATGATGATCCCGTCGGTCCCGTTCGTCACCCCCGCCGGGTTCTGGATGATGAGCGAGTACGCCAACATCCCGAACGCGAGCGTGATCAGCGCGAAGTAGATCTCCTCCAGTCGGACGCTGAGCCAACCGACCGGCACGGAGAGGACGACCACGAGCGCGACGCCCGCGAGTCCGCCGACCGCGAACGTGACGAGCGGCGAGACGCCCGCGCCGACGACGTCGGCGATCACCGGACCGAGGTCTCGCAAGACGATCGCGAACCCGTACGCGCCGCCGGCGTAGAACATCCCGTGACCGAACGACAGCAGTCCCGTGTACCCGTACAGGAGGTTGAAGCCGAGCGCGAACAGCGCGACGATCAGAAACTCCGTGAACAGGAAGACCTGGAAGCTCGGCCCGAAGGCGACCGCCACGAGACCGATCGCACCGAGGAGTCCGATCCGTTCGCGGGTCCAGCCGTCGGCGACGGCGGCACCGAACGCGCGGAGCCGACCGGCGTCTTCGGTGGTCCCGCTCATTCGCCGATCCCCCCGAAGAGCCCTTCAGGGCGGAACAACAGGACGATCACCATCGCCAGAAACGGGATGGCGATCGACCCCGCGGAGATGAACTGCGGGCCGATGCTCTGCATGAGCCCGATGATCATCGCGCCGACGAAGGCGCCGGTCATCGAGCCGAGTCCGCCGATGACGACGACGATGAACGCGTCGATGATCACCTGATCGCCGAGCGACGGGCTCGTCGACTGCAGCGGGGCCGACAGCGCCCCGCCGAGGCCGGCGAGGAGGCTGCCGAGGAAGAACACCGCCGTGTACAGCCGGGGGACGTCGACGCCGAGCATCGACGCCATCTCGCGGTCCGAGGAGGTGCCGCGGACCAGCGAGCCGAAGTACGTCCGCGTGATGAACAGCCAGAGGCCGGCCATCACGACGACGGCCATTCCGATCACGAACAGGCGGTACGCGCCGAACGTGCTCCCCCCGATCGACAGCGAGAAGTCGAACAGCGCGGGCGGGTCCATCGAGTACGACTGCGAGCCCCAGATGAACCGCACGGCCTCGTGGATCACGAGGACGAACCCGAAGGTGACGATCAGCTGGTCGAGTTCACTTTCGATCCGACCGTACAGCGGTCGGATCGTCGTGACCTCGATCAGTGCGCCGACGACGCCGACGGCGATCGCGCCGACGACCACGGCGACCCAGAAGTTCGAGATGACGCTCGTCGTCACCGCGAGCGAGAAGTACGCGCCGAGCATGTAGAGTCCGCCGTGGGCGAAGTTGAGCACGCCGAGCACGCCGAAGATCAGGCTGAGCCCGACCGCGATGAGGAACAGCCGGCTCCCGAGGCTGAGCCCGATCACGATGTCGGCGAGGCCGATGAGCGGAACGAGCGATGGTAGGCTCATTGGAGAGTCACGCGGCGGTTACACGCCCGTCGGCAGGTCGGAGTCACCGAGCGCGTCCGCGATCTCCTCCGGCGACGCGTCGTACACGTTCACCGGATCGAGGACGTTGCTGTCGTACTCCTCTTCGTAGCGGACGGACCCCCAGATCGACGGGACCGTCGCCTGGTTCGTCCGCTCGTTGAACCGGTAGTCGCCGACCGGTCCGGAGTGTTCCATCCCGTCGAACGCGTCGACGAGGTCGTCGGCGTCCGTGCTGCCGGTCGACTCGATGACCTCCTTGTACAGGTAGACGGCTCGGTACGCGCCCTCCGCGTTGTACGTCGGTAGGGTGTCGTACTCGTCGAGGTAACGGCTTCGGAAGTCGTTGTTCGTCGCGGTGTCGGGGACGAACGGGTCGTACCGGGTCGAGGCCATCTCCCCTTCCGGGATCGGGCTGCCGTCGGTCGGCAGGTCGGTGCCCATGCCGACGCTGAACAGCGTGTGGTCGATCTGTTCGAACCAGCCGGCCTCCTCGGCCTGGCTGAGGAACGTCGTGAGGTCCGCCCCCCAAAGCGGCGTGATCACGCCGTCCGGCTCTTGGCTGAGGATCGAGTTGATAAACGGCGTGTAGTCGCTCGACGCCAGCGGCGGGTACTGCTCGGTCGTGAACTCGGCGTCGACGCCGAGCCCCTCACAGAAGTCCTGGAAGTAGTCCCACGTCTCGTAGCCGAACGCGTAGTCGGGGCCGATCGTCGCCCACTCCTCGGCGTCGAGCTCCGCGGCGGTGCGTGCCGCGCCGTACATGTCCTGCGTGAGGTTGTTCGAACACCGGAACATGTAGTCGTTGCCGACGGAGTTCTCGTGTTCGCCGCTCGGCGACGTGATAAACGGCGTCGCCGCGTGCGTGACCATATACGGGATGCCGATCTCGGCCGCCTGCGGCGCGACCGCCTGTGCGACGCCGCTGGAGTCGAGTCCGAAGAGGCCGTCGACGTTGTCCTCCTCGACGAGACTCCGCATCTGCCGGATCGCGGCCTCGGAGTCGCCTTCGGTGTCGCGCGTGATGATCTCGAGCTCCTGTCCGTCGATACCGCCGTCGTCGTTGATCTCCCGTTCGGCGAGTTCGAACCCGCGCTCGGCCTCCTCGCCGTACAGCGAGGCGAACCCGGAGAGGATGTACGTCGCGCCCAGCCGCACCACGTCGTCGTCGCCGCCCGCGCACCCCGCCAGCGCGACGGTCGCGCCGGCGCCGGTAGCCTGAAGGAACCGCCGCCGCCCGACCGACGATCGGCTTTCCGAACCCGTCTCAATATTCCCCGTGAGGTTACTCTTGTTTTCGGTATTCGAATCTACGGTTACCATTGTTAACGATTGTCCGTGTGCGTCGCCCCTATATAAATATGCGGGTCACTCACACGCATCGTTGCATGGTCTGCCAACACGTCCGGGCGCCACGCGCCCCCGACCGACCGCAGCGAGCGAACGGGCCGCGGCGGGATTCTCGTGAGCGGGCGCGGTGACCGACGGTAGATCGGCGCTACTGACCGTCACGAACGTTTATATTCCATCTCCGTCACCGTCAGTCACGGACGTACCCTTATGAACCATCCCGACGACGCGATCCGCGTCCTGTTCGCCGCGACGTCGCCGGCCGCTCCGACAGACGCGGCGGAACGGCTCGAACGCGCGGACGACAGGTTCGTCGTCGAGACGGTCGCCGACGCGGACGCCGGGCTGGCGGCGATACGGCGCGCCAGCGTCGACTGCGTCGTCGCCGTCGCGGCCGGAGACGGCCGCGGGCTCGACTTTCTCGAGGCCGCGCGCGCCCGATCCCCCAGCCTCCCCGGACTCCTCTACGTCTCCGACGAGTACCGCGACCCCGCTCGCGGTTCGGACGGCGGCGACACTCCGGCCAGCGACGCGCTCGCGGCGGGCGTCACCGACGTCGTCGACCCGCGCTGCGAGCGCGACGCCGTGCCGCTGCTCGCCAACCGCGTCGTCAACGCCGTCGAGGCGTCCCGGGCGGCGGACGAGCGCGACCGGCAGCGAGAGCGACTCCGACAGTTCGTCAGCGGCGTCTCACACGACCTCCGAAACCCGCTCAACGTCGCGCAGGGGCGGTTGGAGTTCGCCCGCGAGGAGTGCGACAGCGGCCACCTCGACACCGCGTCCGCGGCGGTCGACCGGACGCTGGAGCTGATCGAGGACCTCCTGGCGCTCGCGAAGCAGGGCGAGATGCCGACCGAACTCGAGTCCGTCGACCTCGCCGCGATCGCCGAGGAGAGCTGGTCGCACGTCGCCACGGAGGAGGCGACCCTCGTCATCGAGACGGACCAGCGGATCCGGGCGCATCCGAGCCGACTGAAACAGCTGCTCGGGAACCTCTTCGGGAACGCCGTCACCCACGGCGGCGACGACGTCACCGTCGTCGTCGGTGCCGTCAACCCGATGTACACCACGACTCGGACGGACGGCCCTGTCGCGACCGGCTTCTACGTCGCCGACGACGGCCCCGGTATCCCCGAACCCGAACGCGAACGGGTATTCGAGGTCGGATACACGACGGACCCCGACGGCACCGGGTTCGGGTTGAACATCGTTCAGGAGATCGCCGCCGCCCACGGCTGGGACGTTCGCGTCACCGAGGGCGCGTACGGCGGCGCGCGGTTCGAGGTCACCGACGTCGACGTCGAATAGGCAGATCCCCCCGCCTCGGCCACCTATTTACCCGCCCGCAACGACGATGCGTCCATGACCGCTTCACGCGCGCCGGCGGAGCCGGCGGTCCGGGAGTTCGAGGCGACGGTCGAGCGCGTCGACGGCCGGGAGGTCGTCCTCGACGAGACGTTCTTCTACGCGGAGTCCGGCGGGCAGCCGGCCGACCGAGGCACCATCGACGGGATCGTCCTCGACGACGTCATCGAACGCGACGGTCGGGTGGTCCACGTCCTCGGGGCGGACCCCGGTCCGTCGCTCGCGGCCGGCGAGACCGTCTCGGCGATAGTCGACGACGCCTTCCGGACGTACTGCGCTCGGGCACACACCGCCTCGCACGTGCTGTACGGGGCCGCTCGCCGGACCTGCGACGAGCTCGGCTACGCCGGGTTCGACATCTCGCCGGAGAAGGTCCGCGTCGACCTGACGACCGCCGAGCCGCTGGACGACGACGACCTCGTCGAGCTGGAGCGGCTCGCCAACCGCGCCGTCTGGGACTCGCTGCCGGTCTCGTGGGAGACGCTGCCGGAGTCCGAGGCGCGCGCGCTCGACGGGATCGCGTTCAACACGAAAACGGAGGAGGGAGCGATGAGCGGGAGCGAGGCCGTCCGCGTCGTGACGGTCGGCGGGAGCGGAGCGGCCGATCGGGTCGACGCCGCGACCCTCGCCGACGCGGAGCCGTGGGACGTCGCCGCCTGCGGCGGGACACACGTCCGAAACACCGCCGAGATCGGTCCGATATCGGTGCTCGACCGCTCGAATCCCGGCGAGGGCGTGACCCGCGTCGAGTTCGCGGTCGGCCCGACGGCGATCGACCGCAACGCGGCGATTCACACGGCGGCGCTGGAAGCGGCCGCGAGCCTCGACACGCGGATCGGCGGGCTTCCCGACGAGATCGAGCGGCTTCGCGGGGAGGTCGATCGGCTCGAGGGCGAGTTGCGGTCCGCGCGAGCGGCGCTGCTCGAAGCGCGGCTCCGCGAGTTCCCGACGACCGACGTCGACGGCGCGACGTGGGCGATCGGCGCGGTCGACGGGACTGACCCGAACGCGCTTCGGGAGCCGGCGGAGACCGTGCTCGGCGACGGCGCAAGCGACGGCGGGGGGAACACGCCGGACGCGATCGCGGCGGTCGGAGCCGGGGGGGCGCCGTTCCTCGTCGTCGCCGTCGACGACCGCTTCGCGGGCGACGACTCCGCCGGCGCGCCCGACGCCGGCGAGGTCGTGAGCGCGGTCACCGACGAGTTCGGGGGCGGCGGGGGCGGGGGCCCGACGTTCGCACAGGGCGGCGGGCTCGACGCCGACCCCGACGCGGTCGTCTCGTGGCTCCGCGACCGATGACCGGGAAGCTCGGCCCGGAGGCGCTCGCGGAGGTGCTCGCGGCGACCGGCGCGGCGGACCCCGCCGTCGAGGTGGGAGCGGCGTACGGCGAGGACGCCGCCGCGATCGCCCTCGACGGCGCGGGCTCGACGCTCGTCGTCGCCGCGGACCCGCTGTCGCTGGCGGCCGACGCGGTCGGGGAGCTCGCGGTTCACGTCGCCTGCAACGACGTGGCGGCGAGCGGCGCGGACCCCCGATGGCTCACGCATACGCTCTTTTTGCCAGACGACGACGCGACTCGTCGGCGGACCGTCACGACGCAGGTCGACGAGACCGCCCGCGACCTCGGCGTGGCGATCGTCGGCGGCCACACGGAGGTGTTGCCGTCGCTGGAGCGACCCCTCTGCTCGATGACCGCGCTCGGAACCACGGACCGTTTCGTGTCGAGCGGCGGCGCTGAACCGGGGGATCGGCTCCTGTTGACGAAAGGGGCCGCCATCGAGGCGACGGCGATCCTCGCGACCGACTTCCGAGAGGCGTGTGCGGACGCTGGCGTCTCGGCCGCGACGCTCGACGCCGCGGCCGGCTTTCTCGACGACGTGAGCGTCGTTCCCGACGGGGCGGCGATTCGGGACGCCGCGAGCGCCCTCCACGATCCCACCGAGGGCGGCCTCCTGACGGCGCTCGTCGAGACCGCGAGCGCGAGCGAGACGGTGCTGGCGGTCGAGCGCGACCGCGTGCCGGTTCGACCCGAAACGGCGGCGTGCTGTGACGCGCTCGGCGTCGACCCGCTGGCGACGTTCGGCTCGGGAGCGTTGCTCGCGGCCGTTCCGCCGGAACGCGTCGACGAGGCGCTCGGTGCCCTCGAAGCGGCCGAGATCGACGGCGCCGTCATCGGAGAGGTCCGGGCGGGCGGCGCCCTCGAAACCGAGGGCGACCGCGACAGCGCCGAGGGCGATTGTGTCGAACCCGGAACCGTCCTCCTCGACGGCGAGCGCATCATCGAGGCCCCGCGCGACGAGCTGTACCCGCTGTGGGAGTGAGACGGGCAGGCGGGACGGCCGTCGCGCTCGCCGTCCGGACCCATCCGATCGCTCACCTTTTTCCGTGTGAGATCGAAGAAGCGGGCATGACTGGCGCACGCGTCGGCTCGTCGCTCACCGACGAACAGGAGGCGATCCGGGAGCTCGTCCGGGAGTTCGCCGTCGAGGAGGTCCGGCCGGGGGCCGGCGAGGCCGACGAGACCGAGACGTTCCCCGAGGACGTCTGGGACGGGCTCGCGGAACTCGGCCTGACCGGACTGACGGTCCCGGAGGCGTACGGCGGCTTCGACGCCGACGAGACGACGTACGCGATCGTCAACGAGGAGCTGGCGTACGGACACCTCGCGGTCGCGACCGCCCTCTCCGTCCACTGTCTCGCGACCGCCTGTCTCGCCGAGTTCGGCAGCGAGGCACAGCGGGAGCGCTGGCTCCCGGAGATGGCCGCAGAGGGGCGTCCCGTGGGGATGTTCTGTCTCTCCGAGCCGCACGCGGGGTCGAACCCGGCGGAGATGTCGACGACCGCGACGTACGACTCGGAGGCCGACGAGTACGTCCTGAACGGCGAGAAACAGTGGATCACGAACGGGAGCCGCGGCGGGGTCGCGATCGTCTTCGCGAAGACCGACCGCGGCGACGACGGCTCGATCACTCAGTTCCTCGTCCCGGCCGACGCCGAGGGGTTCGAAGTCGGGAAGAAAGAGGAGAAGCTCGGGCTCCGCGCCTCGGACACGACCGCGATCAGCTTCGACGGCTGCCGGATCCCGTTCGAGAACCGGCTCACCGAGGAGGGACGCGGGCTCTCGGCCGCCTTCCGAACGCTCACCGGCGGCCGGATCGGGATCGCGGCACAGGCCGTGGGGCTCGCGCAGGCCGCCTTCGACGAGGCGAAGACGTACGCGTTCGACCGCGAGCAGTTCGGCGAGCCGATCGGGGAGATACAGGCGATCCGCCACAAGCTCGCCGAGATGGCGACCGACATCTCGGCGTCGCGGCTACTCGTTCGCGAGGCGTGCCGACAGGCCGAGGCCGGCGAGGACAACCGCGTGGCGGCCTCGCAGGCGAAGCTGCGCGCCAGCGAGACCGCGATGTCGGTGACGAACGAGGCGGTCCAGATCCACGGCGGCTACGGCTACACGACCGACTTCGACGTCGAGCGCTTCTACCGCGACGCGAAGATCACGGAGATCTACGAGGGGACGACGGAGATACAGAAGACGATCGTCGCGCGGGGGGTGTTGGGCGACCGATGAGCGACGCTCCCGCCCCCGTCGACCCCGCCGCCTACGACGCCGTCGTCTACGACCTCGACGGCACCCTCGTTCACCTCGCGGTGGACTGGGCCGCGGTCGCGGACGACGTCCTCGACGTGTACACCGACCACGCGATCAAGCCGCCGACCGACGAGCTGTGGGGGCTGCTCGAAGCCGCGGCGGGGTACGGGATCGGCGCGGAAGTCGAGGAGGCCATCGCGCTCCACGAGCGGTCCGGCGCGCACGACTCGACCCGGCTGCCGCTCGGGGACCGGTTGGCGGCGCGAGGTGACGACGGCGACCGCGACGGCTCCGGGCCGCCGGCCGGCGTCTGCTCGCTCAACTGCGAGGCGGCCTGCCGGATCGCGGTGGAGACCCACGGGCTCGACGCCGCGCTCACCGAGTCGGCGATCGTCGGCCGCGACACCGTCGAGACCCACAAGCCCGAGCCGGAGTCGCTGCTGGCGGCGGTCGAACGGCTCGACGCCGAGCCGGAACACACCCTCTTCGTCGGCGACTCACAGCGGGACGCCGTGACCGCAGAGCGGGCCGGCGTCGACTACGCGTGGGCGTCAGAACTGCTCGGTGAGTGAAAAGCGCGGGTCGAGAGCGGCGCTACTCCGTCGAGCGGTCGGGCGATCGATCCGACTGTTCCGCGTCGGGCGGCACGTCCGTCGGCTCGTCGTCGGTTTCGCCCGGAGCGTTCGCCGGCGCCCCGTCCGGCTCGGTCCTCGAGGCCTCGTCCGTTCCTCCGCCGTCGCCCGCGTCGTGCCGCTTCGCGTAGATCGCGACGGCGACGGCGGTGAGAAACCAGATCGGAGCGCCGACGCGGACCGCGAAGGCCGCGCGGGCGCCCCACGAGTCGAGGGTGACGAACGCGGAGAGCACGGCGACGACCGGCGCGCCGACGAGGATCGTCACGACGAACGTCGTCTGCATCACCCAGCCGTAGTCGACGCCCTCGAACTCGGCTCGCTCGACAGGTTGCACGAGCGGCCCTCGGTGGCGGACGGGCAAATCGGTGGCGGTCCGCGGTTCGGTCGCGTCCCCAGAGTGGACCCTTCCGGATCCCGGCGATTTAACAGCCCGCGCGGGGCTTGTTCGGATATGACCACGACGCGGGGGCTCCGGGACCGCGAGGAGCCGATCACGATGCTGACCGCCTACGACGCCCCGACCGCCGCGGTCGTCGACGACGCCGGAATCGACGTCATCCTCGTCGGCGACAGCATGGGAAACGCCGTCCTCGGCTACGACTCCACGCTCCCCGTGACGATGGCGGACGTGAAGAGCCGGACCGCGGCCGTCGCTCGCGCGACCGAGGACGCGCTCGTCGTCGCCGACATGCCGTTCCTCTCGTTCGGCGTCGAGACGGGGGCGTCCGTACGCAACGCCGGTGAGCTGTTGAAGGAGGCCGACGCCGACGCCGTGAAGATCGAGAGCGGCCCCCACACCGTCGAGGCGACCCGCCGAATGACCGACGTGGGAATCCCGGTGATGGCGCACCTCGGCTTGACGCCCCAACACGTCAACCGCCTCGGCGGCTACACCCGGCAGGGGACCGATCAGGACGCCGCCGAAGAGATAATCGAGCTGGCGGGCGCACACGCCGAGGCCGGCGCGTTCGCGCTCGTCTTGGAACACGTCCCCGCGAACTTGGCGGGGGCCGTCACGGAGGCGCTCGACATCCCGACGATCGGGATCGGCGCCGGCCCGGGCTGCGACGGACAGGTGCTGGTGATCAACGACGTGGTGGGGCTCGGCGAGTGGGCGCCCCCCTTCTCAGAGCAGTTCGGCGACGTGCGCGGCGAGATGACCGAGGCGGTCGAGGCGTACCGCGACGCCGTCGCCAGCGGGGAGTTCCCGGCCGAGGAGCACTCCCACGTCGAAGACGACCTCGACGACCTGTACTGAAGCGGAGACGCCGGCGCAATGCTCGCCGGAACGACGGCCGAGACCGCCACACCGGCGTGGGGTATATACGCACCACGACCCTACTTCGGTGCGTGACAACCCGGACCATCCGTGCCCGCGACCGGCCGGTGTTCGGCGTCGACGTCCACAGCGGCGACGTTCGCGGCGACGACCCCTCTTACGCCCTCGTCATCTTAGACCCCGTCGACGACGACGACCCCGATGCGCCGGACTCCGACGAGCCGCTGGCCCGTATCACCCGCGACGTGGTCTCCTTCCGGAAGCTCTGCCGGCTCATCGACGACCGCGAGCCGCTGTACGTCGCCACCGACAACACCTACGAGCTGGCGGCGGACAAAAACGAGCTCGTGGGGTTCCTCCGCTCGCTGCCCGACGGCACCCGGCTGGTGCAGGTGACCGGCGCGGAGCGCCCGGAGCCGCTCTCGCGGGTCGCCTCCAGACACGGGATCCCGTACGGCAAAGACCCGATGCAGGAGGCGGCGGCGTCGGCCCGGCTCGCCGCCGCCAACGTCGGCCACGAGGTGACCGCGTTCACCGACGAGACCCGAGTGAAGGTGTCCCGCGGGCGGTCGACCGGAAAGGGCGGATGGAGCCAGGACCGCTACACCCGTCGAATCCACGGCAACGTGCGGAAGCGGACGCGACAGGTCCAGTCGAAGCTCACGGAGGCGAACCTATCGTTCGAGCGCGAGGTGACGGAGAAGTACGGCGGCTACGCGAACGCGACGTTCACCGTCGCGGCGC
>CAZNOA010000004.1:0-35049 GCA_964574565.1 uncultured Halobellus sp.
TACGCCTAACTGAACCATGGACGTCGATATCATCTCCGAAGAGGAGAACCCGATGTTGCACCGCACGGACATCCGTTTCGAGACGACACACGACGAGGCGACCCCCTCCCGTCTGTCGGTCCGCGACTCGCTCGCGGCCAAGCTGGACAAAGACTCGGAAGAGGTCGTCGTCCACGAGCTGAACACGAAGTTCGGCATGCGCAAGACGATCGGCTACGCGAAGGTGTACGACTCGGCCGCGGACGCGCTGGACGTCGAGCAGAAACACATGCTCGAACGCAACAAGATCGGCGGCGACGCCGACGCTGACGCCGAGGAAGCCTAACGGCACCGCCGAATGCGCGTTCTCGGCATCGAGGGCACCGCGTGGTGTGCGAGCGCCGCGCTGTACGACGCCGAGGCGGACTCCGTTCTCATCGAATCCGACCCCTACGAGCCGGACAGCGGCGGCATTCACCCTCGCGAGGCCGCCGAACACATGTCCGAGGCGATCCCCGAGGTCGTCGACGCGGTACTGACCGCCGCCGAGCGGGAGTACGGCCCGGACGCGATCGACGCGGTGGCCTTCTCGCGCGGACCGGGACTCGGCCCCTGCCTCCGCACGGTCGGGACGGCCGCCCGCGCGCTCGCCGGGGCGCTCGACGTCCCGCTCGTCGGCGTCAACCACATGGTCGCACACCTCGAGATCGGGCGGCACCGCTCGGGGTTCGAGAACCCCGTGTGTCTGAACGCCTCGGGAGCGAACGCACACCTCCTCGGCTATCACGAGGGGCGATACCGCGTGCTCGGCGAGACGATGGACGCCGGCGTCGGCAACGCCATCGACAAGTTCACCCGCCACGTCGGGTGGGACCACCCCGGCGGACCGAAGGTGGAGGCCGCGGCGGCAGACGCCGAGCCCGACGACCTCCTCGATCTTCCGTACGTCGTTAAGGGCATGGACTTCTCGTTTTCCGGGATCAGCTCCGCCGCCAACGACGCGTTCGACGACGGAGTCGCCGTCGAGCAGATCTGTTTCGCGCTCCAAGAACACGTCTTCGCGATGCTGACCGAGGTCTCCGAGCGGGCCCTGTCGCTGACGGGCGCCGACGAGCTCGTGTTGGGCGGCGGCGTCGCCCAGAACGACCGGCTTCGGGAGATGTTACGGACGATGTGCGACGCCCGCGGCGCGGCGTTTTTCGCTCCGGAGCCGCGGTTCCTCCGCGACAACGCGGGGATGATCGCCGTGTTGGGCGCGAAGATGGCGGCGGCCGGCGACACGGTGCCGATCGCCGAGTCGGCGATCGATCCGAACTTTCGTCCGGATCAGGTGCCGGTGACGTGGCGCGACGGGGCGTCCGTGACGCGGGCGGGCGCCGACGGGGATGCGGAACTGGACGACACAGATGGTCTCGCTCACGGGCTCTCCGAGCACCGCGGAGCGGAGGCGACCGTGGAACTCGTCGACGACGAACGCGACGGCGTTCGCGTCGTTAAACGCCGCGTCCCGAAGGCGTACCGCCATCCGGAGTTGGATCGGACCCTTCGGCGGGACCGGACCGTCGCGGAGGCGCGCCTGACGAGCGAGGCACGGCGGGCCGGGGTCCCGACGCCGCTGGTGTACGACGTCGACGTGCCGAACGCGACGCTGACGCTCCAACGCGTTGGCGAGCGTGACCTTGCCGACGATCTCGACGCGGCGTGGACGGCGTCGGTCGGTCGGCACCTCGCGCGGCTTCACGACGCCGGGATCGTCCACGGCGACCCGACGACACGGAACATCCGTGTCGGTCGGGATCAGACGACAGACCCGCCGGCTGGCGGCCGCCGAACCTCGCTTATCGACTTCGGGCTCGCGTACCACACCGGCCACGTCGAAGACCACGCGATGGACCTCCACGTGTTCGAGGGGTCGGTTCGAGCGACGGCGACTGACCCTGACCCGTTGATCGAGGCGTTCGAGGACGGATACGTCGCCGTCGGTGACGGGAACGTCCTCGAACGCCTCCGAGACGTGGAGGGGCGCGGACGATATCGGTGAGACGACCGCACACCGCGCCGACGCTCCGCCGAGTTGCGCCACGATTTATATCCCCGGGCAGTAATATCCAGTTATGGCAGAGAAACCGTCATCGGGAGAGATTCTCGGGATCCCGTACAACTTCGAGCGGCCGAGCCTCGGCCGGCTGCTCTCGTCGTACTGGCAGCCCGACAAGGGGATGCTCGTCGAGAAGCCGTTCGGCATCGGCTACACGCTCAACCTCGCCAACTGGCGGTCGTGGGTCGTCCTCGCCGTCGCCGGCGGCCTCTACTACCAACAACAGCAGTCGGGCGCGGCGGCCGGAGTGGGCGCCGACGCGGACGAAGACGAGGCCGACAGCGGCCCCGTCGAAGTGATCGTCGACGACGACTGAGGCGGTCAGCGCGGTCCTCGCCGCCTGAGACGACCGTCGTCTGAAAACCCGGCGACGTGTTCGTCGACGACCGCTCGTCGTGTTCGTCACCGGGATGACGATGGGTCATCGTCAGACGCGCGTTCTCAGTCGCGATTCCGGGACAGATCGTTTTAAATACATGAACACCAATGGATAGTTAATGAAGGTCCAGTTCGAGTGTTCGTGTTCGGAGGAGATCTCCGAGTTCACGCGCGGACAGGCGAGCCGCGGCGTCCACGTCGAGTGTGGGAACTGCGGCGCGGTACACGCGGTGACGATCACGGAACTCGACTGACGGGAGTTAGTCGACAGAGGTCGGTCCGTCTCCCGGCTGCGTCTGTTCGGTGCCTGTTACCCCCATCGACCGTTTCGTTTCCGTATCCGGCTCGGAGTCCGCGCCGACGTTCGACTTCGGAACGGCGTCGCTCGCGGATTTGAACCGGAGCCGAACGGTCGTCCCGTCGTCCGTCGTCTCGAAGCCGACCGTCCCGCCCTGTGTCTCGCACATCCACTTGACGAGCCACAGCCCGATGCTGCTCGCGTGTGACAGCGGCGTCTCCTCTTCGGCTCGCAACACCGCACGCTCGTCTTCCGGGATCCCCGGACCGTTATCGCGGACCACCAGACAGGTCGTCGTGCCGTTC
Source organism: uncultured Halobellus sp. (assembly GCA_964574565.1). GTDB lineage: Archaea > Halobacteriota > Halobacteria > Halobacteriales > Haloferacaceae > Halorubrum. The sequence goes on from CAZNOA010000004.1 coordinate 3,059, forward strand.
GTTTCGATCTCGGCGTGGACCCGACACGTGGACTCGTCGTTGTGGGTCACGGCGTTCTCGAACACCTCTCGGATCGGATACTCGACCGACGAGTCGGCTCGGATCCACGCTTCCGACGGCGTTTCGACGGTGACGGTGACGTTCGCGTCGTCGACAGTGTCGGCCGCCTCGCGGACCGCGTCGACGAGGTCGATCCGGCCGGACGGCGGGTCGGGCGAGGCGTCTTCGATGACGCGGAGCTTCTCGCTGATGGCGACCACGTCGTCCGTCGTCTGGCGGATGGTCGCCAGACACTCGCGGCTCCGCTCGTCGTCGACGCGGTCGATCAGCAGGTCGGTGTACCCCTGAATGACGTTGAGATCGTTGCGGACGTTGTGCCGGAACACCCGGCTCAACACCTGGAGCTGTTGGTTCGACGTCTCGAGCTCCCGGCGAGCGTCCTCCGCGCGCCGGTGCTGATGAGTCGTCGCTCCGTAGAGGAACAGCGCGGAGAACCCGACGAACGCCAATCCGGCCACGGTTCCGACCGGTGACCAGTTGCCGACCGTCTCGGTGCCGATCAGCGGCGTACTGTCTGCGAGAAGAACAACCGAGGCACCGAAACAGAAGTACCCGAACGCGAGGATCCGCGGAGACCGACCGAAGAGGAGGTTCGAGTCAAATTTCATATTAGTGTAACATAACATCAAGCGATTCGGTTCGTAAAGAACGACTCGACCGCGTGATATTAAATCTAATCGAGGCTACCACTCTTTGCACTCGGCACAGACGAGCCTCTCGCCGTCCCGCCAGCGACGGGTGGCGGTCTCGCCGCACCGTTCGCAGTCGGCGCCGTCGGTGTTCCATGTCGACGTAGACGTCGCCGGCCCCGCCTCAGCGACGCCGTTTCCACCCTCTTCACGGTCCTCGTCGTCTCTACCCTCGTCGTCTCTACCCTCGTCCACATCCGACGCCGCGAACTCGTCGAGCGAGCGGTCCGCAGTCATCTCACGCCTCCCGACGGAGGCGCGCCACGACGTAGTCGCGCTCCAGCTCACCGAGGAACTCGCCGAGCCGCGGCCCCTGCGTGTCGTCGAAGAAGAGGCGGTAGCCGGCCGCGAAGAAGTCGCCGACCTCGATATCGTGTTCGCGGGCGGTTTCGTACATCTCCGCCTGGATCGCCTCGCCGTCGTGACCCGCGGCGACGAACGTAGCCAAATCGTCGAGGGCGGCCGCGACGTCGTCGTCGAAGTCGACGTCCGGAAGCTCCGTCTGCAGCCGGTAGTCGTACTCGTTTTCTGTCCGCTCGGCCCAGCGTCTCGCCTTCTCCACGCGGGCGAGCGCCGCCTTGACGACCTCGTCCGAGGCGTCGTCGGGGATGTGCCCCTCGTCGCGTGCGAGCCGCTCGCGGAACTCGGGGTCGTCGACCATCCCGAGAACAGCCGCGAACGTGTACGGGAGCCTGATGGGCTTCTCCGTCGGCGGATCGTCGGGTCGGCCGACGACGAACGGGTAGGCGCGCTCGGCGAAGGCGGTCAGCCCCTCGTCGTCGACCTCGCCGAAGTACGCCCGCTCGAAGCGGTCGAAGCGGTCGACGAGCTGGTCGAGCCGCCGGATGTCGAGGTCCCTGGCCTTCTTGGGGTGGAGCGCGAAGAAGTAGCGCATCACGTCGGGCTCTAACAGCTCCAGCAGCTCCGGAACGGTGACGATGTTACCGGCGGACGAGGAGAGCGGCTCGCCGTTGAGCGTGAACCACTCGTACACCATCGGCACGGGCGGCTCGATGCCGAACACGTTCCGTGCGACGTCGACGCCCGAGGGCCACGACCCCTCCGCGTGGTCTTTCCCGAACGGTTCGAAGTCGACCCCGAGCACGTCCCACTGGCCGGGCCACTCCAGCCGCCAGGGGAGTTTCCCCTCGCGGAACGTCGCGGTCCCCTCGTGGCCGCACCCCGCGATGGTCTCGTCGCCGACGTCCATGTCGGTACAGACGTAATCGACGGTCTCCGCGTCCACGTCAACCGAGGTGACCGTCTCCGTGATCTTCCCGCACTCCGCACAGACCGGGTTGAAGGGGACGTAGTCGTCGTCGACCTTGTCCTGGTACGCGGAGAGCACGTCGCGGACGCCGGCCAGATCGGAGAGCACCGTCCGAGTCACGTCGTCGAACTCGCCGTCGGCGTACAGCTCGGTGTTCGAGATCATCTCGACCGGAACGCCGAGCCGGTCCGCGTCGGCCTTCAAGAGGGCGGCGAAGTGGGCCGCATACGACTCCCGCTCGCCGAAGGGGTCGGGAATCGACGTGTACGGTTTGCCGAGGTTCCGACCGAGCGCGCCAGCGTCGACCTCGCCGAGCCCGACGATCTCGCCGTCGGCGTTCGCCAGCTTCCGGGGGATCTTCCGGAGCGGGTCCTTGTCGTCGGAGGTGAACACCTGCCGAACCTCGTGACCCCGGTCGCGGAGCACCTCGGCGACGAAGTAGCCGCGCATGATCTCGTTGAAGTTGCCGAGGTGCGCGACGCCGGAGGGGGAGACGCCGCCCTTGATCACGATCGGCTCGTCCGGGTCGCGCGACTCGATCTCGTCGGCGACGACGTCCGCCCAGAAGGCCCGGTGTCGCTCCTCGCTCTCCGGGCGTTCGCCGTCCGTCTCGGACCTCGCCGAGAGGATGTGCGGGGAGTCGTCGTCGGAGCCCGCCTCGGTGCTCATCGCTCCTCCGTCGGTCGCGTCCAGTGACTCGGCTCGTCGCTCCCCGTCGGGATCACGTCCGTGCCGGTGTGGTCGCCGCTGAGTACCGCGTCGACGACGGCGCTCGGATCGGTGCCGTCGAGGACGATCGAGCGGATTCCCGCGCGGTCGACGAGCTTGGCCGCGAGCAGGTCGACCGGCGCGGACGCCCCGGCGTCCCGGCTCATCGGAAGCACGATGTCGACGAGCTCTGCGGGGGAGAGCTCGGCGAACTGCGTCGCGTCGGGATCGACGTTGGGGTCTGCGTCGTAGACGCCGTCCGCGCTCGTCGCGTACACGAGCAGGTCCGCGTCGACCGACTCGGCGAACGCGGCCGCGACGGCGTCCGTCGTTTGGCCGGGCGTGACGCCGCCCATCACCGAGACTTCGCCGCGCCGGAGGGCCGCCGCAGCCTCGTCGTACTCCGTCGACGGCGAGAGGTTCGCGCGGTCGCCGAGCGCGGCGATCAGCAGCCGGGCGTTGAGTCGGGTCGTCCCGATGCCGAGCCGGTCGAGTTCGACTTCGTTGGCGCCGAGGGAGCGCGCGGTCTCGATGTACTCTCGGGCGACGCCGCCGCCGCCGACGACGACGCCGACCTCGCAGCCGGCGGCGACCACCCGTTCGATCGCCTCGGCGTACGCGGCCACCCGATCGGAATCGAGGTCTGGCGCGAGCACGCTCCCGCCGATAGAAACGACGACTCTCATTACCGACAAATATCGCTGTCGCGGTCTTAAGGATTATCAAGCCCGATCGGGCGAGAGTGGACGAGCGGCGAGGGCGCGATGAAAAGCGCCGGCCGCAGACGGGGCGAGCGCGACGCGGCGGGAAACGCCTAAGCCGCTCGCACCCTGCCCTCGGGTATGCAACCGATATCGATCGTGGGGGCGGGCGCCACCTCGTTCGCCGGTGAGCTCGCTGACCGGCTCGAGGGGCGGATCGCCGTCGTCGAGTGCGAACGGGAGGTCACTGACGGGGGAGCCGCGGCTCCGGAGACCACGAAGACGGCGACGGGAGAGCCGGAGACCGCCATCTCGCTCGCTGCCGACGGGAGCTGGGCCGGATCCGGCACCGTCGACGGGCTCGACGACCTCCTCGACGGGCTCGCGCCCGATCACGACTACCTCGTCGCGGTCGGGGAGTCGCGTCTGCGCGTGCCGACCGTCTGTCTGGGCGGCGCGGACCCCGAGACCGTTCCCGGAACGGTGATCGCGTCGGCGGAATCGGCCGCCGACGTCGACCTCGAAGCCCTCGTTTCGGCGGTCGACGCCGCGGAGCCGTGGGTCACGCGAGAGACGCTCGTTCGCCGCGTCGAAGGGAACGCGGACGCCGACCGCGCGGGGGCGATCGCGACGTTCACGGGTCGCGTCCGGGCGCGGGACGCCCCGGACGACGACCGAACGACTCACCTCGCGTTCGAGAAGTACGAGGGAGTCGCCGCGGAGCGGATGGACGCGATCGCCGCGGAGCTTTCGGACCGCGACGGGGTGTTCGACGTCCGGATGCACCACCGAACCGGCGTGATCGAGGCCGGCGAGGACATCGTGTTCGTCGTGGTTCTCGCCGGGCACCGCAGGGAGGCGTTCCGGACCGTCGAAGACGGGATCGATCGGCTGAAAGACGAGGTGCCGATATTCAAAAAAGAGACGACGGAGGCCGAGGAGTTCTGGGTCCACCAGCGAGAGTGAGCCGACCGCTCGGCGACCGCTCCTAACGGCGCGACCACAACACGGACCGTGGCGCTTCTAACGGCGCGACCACAACACGAACCGTGGCGGTTCAAACGGTACCAACCACACCGCGAACCGGGCCGACCCGCGCGATCCCGGCAGTGCGCGCAAGCGATCCGCTCGGGATTTACAGGTTATTATTGCTGGTTAAGCTCTCTGAACCGCGCATTCACGGCCGTGCCGTGGACAGGGTGTTTTACCGTGAATAAAACTCTCAGATTAGGTTATAAAATTTCTAAGCAGTTTTGAAACGGTTGTGAAGCGTTTGTCAGACACCTTTTAGAGCGGAGAAGCGTCTAAAAGCCCCTGAACACCGTCCAACGGTCTGTCGTTTATAACACCCTCCGGAGACAAGCGGGGAGTGTACCATGAGCGCGACTGCAAACCCCTCCACGGATGCCACCTCGACCGACGACCTCAGCAAAGAAGAGCGGCTGAAGCAGTACCTGCTCGACCGCGCAGAGGAAGGCGAGATGTACTTCAAAGGGAAGTTCATCGCCGACGACGTCGACCTCTCGCCGAAGGAGATCGGCGCCCTGATGGTGAAGCTCCGCGACTCCGCCACTGAGCTCACCGTCGAGAAGTGGTCGTACACGGGTGCGACGACGTGGCGCATCGAGCCCGCCTGAGCCCGGGAGCACCACCGAGATACTGAGAGGCCGCACGGCCCATCGCGCCCCGAGCGTCCCCGCACGCTCCGTTACCCCCGCTGACGTCGACGGTCCTCCGGTAAACCGACGTTTCGCTGAACCGCCTTTGCCTACCGCATCGCGTCTTGGCGAGACGGCGGTCCCTGCCGCGCGATGGGGCCGCCGCCTCCGGCGACGCGGGGTTTATACTCACCGACGAGTTACCACCGACGATGCCAAGACGCGAGGACGAGGCGACGTCGGAGCCGACCGACGTCCCGCGTCCCGAACCGCTCCGGACGTTCTTCCGGATCGACGACGTTCGCCGAGAGGACGGGTGCGTCCGATACGTCGGCGAGTCGTATGTTCCTGAGCGGACGCTGTTGCGGAAGCTCGTCCCGCCGTTTCGGGAGGCCGGTTACGACGTCGACATCGAGGCCGTCGAAAACGGCCACGTCGTGGTCGCGACGCCGCTCGGCCGCGGCAGCGATGGAGTCCCGTGGGTCAACGTCACGATGTTCGTCGCGACGATCGTCTCCACGCTGTTCGTCGGCGCCTACGGCTGGTACTACGTTCCGATGGCCGATATCCGTGCGAACCCCCTGACGCTGCTGCAGGCGTGGCCGTTCACGGCGGCCGTCCTCGGCGTGTTGATGGTCCACGAACTCGGCCACTACGTCGTCGGACGATACCACGGCGTCGACGTCTCGTTGCCGTACGTCATCCCGTTCGTCTTCCCGTTCGGGACGCTCGGCGCCGTGATCCGCATGCGCGGGCGGATGCCGTCGCGGAAGGCGCTGTTCGACATCGGAGCGGCGGGGCCGATAGCCGGGCTCGTCGCGACCGTGGCCGTCACCGTGATCGGCCTCTCGCTCGATCCGGTCCGCGTACCGGCGGAGCTCGCGAGCTCGTCCGGCGGGACGGTGATCCGGTTCAACAACCCACCGCTGTTAACACTCATCGCCGATCTCATCGGCCAGCCGACGGGATACGACGACCCGAACCTCACCGCACATCCGGTCGTCATCGGCGGCTGGGTCGGGATGTTCTTCACCCTGCTTAACCTGCTCCCGGTCGGCCAGCTCGACGGCGGACACATGGTCCGTGCGATGCTCGGCCCGCGACAGGAGACGATCGCGGCGCTCGTCCCCGGCGCGCTGTTCTCGATCGCGGCGTACCTCTACTTCTGGCGGGGACTCGGGCTCAACGAGTCCGTCGGGCTGTGGGCCTTCTGGGGAGTGTTCGCGATGGTGATCGCGTTTAACGGTCCGGCGAATCCCGCGGACGAGGAGCGGCTGGGTTGGCCGCGGATAGCGATCGGACTCGGCACGTTCGCGCTCGGCGCGCTGTGTTTCCTCCTCGTCCCAATCGAGGTGACGACGGTGTGAGCCTGCTGCTCACCGTCGCGCTGGTCGCCGCCGTACTCATCGTCACCGCGGCGTTGCTCGCCGCGCTGTTCGTGGTCTGTGTCGACCCCGAGCGCCGGCGACGACGCCGGCGCAACCCGGACTTTTTCCGCGATCGGTTACGGGGAATCGCCCCGTTCATCGCGGTGCTTGCGGCCATTCTCGTCGTCAACAAAGGGTTACAGACGTACATCGTCGACCTCTCGTATCGGTACGGGGTCGATCCGACCTCGCTGTTTTACGCGATCGAGGGCAACACCGTCGCCGGGATTCAGGGGGTGTTCCCCGACTGGGCGACGCTGTACTTCTCCGGGATGTACGTCTTCGGCTACGCGGCGTTGCTCACGTTTCCGGTGATCGCGTATCTGTTCGCGTCGTCATTGCGTCCGCTCAAAACGCTCGTCGCGTCTTACGGGATCAACTACGCTGTGGCCGTCGTCTGTTATGGGGCCGTTCGGGCCTACGGACCGCGGACGTATCACGAGCGGTCCGAATCGGCGGCGACGGTGAGCCACGGGCTCGTCGAGTTGTTTCCCGATATCGTCTATCTCACCTCGTTAGTCAACTCACAGACCAACGTGTTCCCCTCGCTGCACACCTCGCTGTCGGTGACGGTGTTCGCGGTCGCCGTGATGACGCACGCGGAGTTTCCCCGGTGGACGCCGATCGCCTTCCTGCTGGCGACGAGTATCGTCTTGGCGACGTTGGCGCTCGGAATTCACTGGCTGATCGACGTGGGTGCCGGCGTCGCGCTGGCGATCGGAAGCGTCTCGATCGCACGCAGAATCGTTACCGCGACCGACGACCCCGACCCGACGGAACTCGACGAGCGACGCAAATCGATCGCAGACGATTGAGTCGAGCTACGAGCTCGGGACCGCTCTGAGCACCGGTCGGGTCGACGACACCGGCTCGGATTCGTATCCGTACGAGGACAGCAACGAGCGAATTTCGGCGCCGTCGACGTGAACCTCACAGTACACGCGCCGTGGGCGGTGCGTTTCGATCGTCTCACGGACCCCGCGGAGCACGTCTGCGTCGGCTCCTTCGGCGTCTATTTTGAGCACGTCCGGGGGTGCGACCGTGTCGGTAGCAACGAGAGTGTCGCCGCGGGCGCGCTCGACATCGATCGTTGACCCGATCGGAGCGGCCTGTGAGCCGGCGACGCGGGCGGCCGGCGAGGGGTCGCTACTGAACGCGACGGTGTCGTCCCGGTCGCCGAGTGCGACCTCGTGGACCGCGATGTCGTGATCGGTCGCCGCGGCGACCTCGCGAAGCCGTTCGGCGACGGTCGGATGGGGCTCGAACGCTTCGACGGTGACACCCGGTGCGAGGCTGGCGGCGACGACCGCGTGCCAGCCGAGGTGGGCGCCGACGTCCCATACCACGTCGTCGCCCCGGAGCTCGTTCGCCCACTCAGCAAACAGCTCGACCTCGGGATGCATCCAGCGAAACCGCTGGTACTGCCAGTAGGTCTCGACGGGAAACTCGACCGAGCGGCCGCCGATTTCGTGAACCACGGAATCGCGCGACGAGAGTCGGTACAGCAGCCGTGGCAGGCTCAACCTCCAGTACAGCGATCTCAGGGGGCTCCGGAGACCGAGCCTGTCGAGGCGCCGTTTGAGCGCCGTCACAGCGCGTCCTCCAGTGAGACGCATTTCGCCTTTCAGTTGAGCCTCGCGCCTCCTTGAGTGTTCCGCGCCGAACCGGCTCGTTCGAGCTATCCGTCCGTGAGCTGTGCGTAGAGGTCGGCGTCTACCGGCTCGGTCCCGAGCAGCCAGAGCGCGACGACATACGCCGCGAGGCCGACGGGGACGCCGACGGCGAGGGCGAGAACCCCGCTCGGAAGCAGCGCTTGTGTCGTCACCAACGCGCCGGCCGTGAGCCCGCCGGCGAACACCGGTTTGAGGAACGAACGACTGTACGGGAGCATCCGCTCGAAGTACCAGACCTCGGCGAGTTTGGTCAGGTTGCGGACGGCGAGCACGCCGGCGGAGGCTACCGCCGCGCCGACGAGCCCGAACGCCTGGATGAACACGACCGTGAGAACGACGTTGAGGACGCCGAACACCCACTCGTTGACCATGACGACGTACTGGTGGTCGGTCATCATCAACAGGTAGCCGCTCGGACCGGTCGCCGCGTTACACAGCTGGCCGACGAGCACCAACAGCAACACGACCGCGCCGCCGGTGAACTCGGGACCGAACAGCCCCAACAGCTCGAGCCGAAAGACGCCGATCAGGAGCGCGACCACCAAGCTTATCGTGAAGATCCAGCGCGTGACGGCCCCGTAGACCGCGATCAGGTCGGCCCGGTTACCGTTCGAATAGAGTCGGGAGACGGCCGGCGCAAACAGCTGGTTGGCGGCCAGCAACGGGATGTACAACACGCCCGCCAGCAACACGGCCACGTTGTAGACGCCGACCGCCGTCGACGAGAGGAACACGCCGACCAGCAGCACGTCGAGTCGCCCCTGCATCACCGTGCCGGCCTCCTTCGCTGTCAGCGGCAGCGAGTAGTTGTAGTAGCTCCGAACGGCGTCACGGGTCGCCGCCGGCGAGCGGAGCTTCGGGCGGATCTCGGTTCGCGTGACGAACAGGGACGTCGCCACGCCGAGAGTGAGGACGCTCGCAACGACCATCGCCGCGACGACACCGAACACGGAGCCGCCGACCGCGAGCGCGCCGCCGACGCAGAGCACGCGCACGACCGGCTTGAACAGCCGCTTGCTGAGGACCTCGTACTCGATTATCTCGAGCGCACGGAACGTCGCATACAGGAGGTTGGCGACGGTGTCGAGAAACAGGATCACCGCGAACAGCCGGAGCACACCGACAAACGTCGGTTCACGGAGCGTCAGCGCGTTCACCGTCGGCGCGAAGACGAACAGCCCGCCGGCGACCGCGAGACCGCCCCCGACCGAGGTGAGCCACGCGAGCGCCAACAGAAACCGCCGTTTCTCGGGCGCATCTTCGTACTGCGGGAGATACCGGACGATTGATTTGTCGCTGCCGAGGTTCGTGAGCAACAACGCCGTGAACGCGAGCGTTTTCCCGTAGGCGAACAGGCCGTAGAGGCTCGCCCCGAGCCACCGCGAGACGAGGAAATGCAAGACGAACTCGCCCGCGTCGGAGACGACCTTGCCGACGGTGTACAGCGAGCCCCCGCGGACGATCGTCGCGAGCGACGATCCCCGCGTGGCCGGGTCGTCTCCGCCCATGTGTCTCACTCGGACTGGGCCCTCATCGCTCTTTGTATCTGTCGCGTTCGCGCCGTCCGCTCGCGCGCGCCGCTTCGTGCGTAGTGCGATACGCCTTTTATTATCGGCACCGTACGACGGGTGTATTTCAGATGTCCGATCCCGGGAGTCGTTTCACCGCGCCACGGCCCGTCGATCCGCGCTCAGTCGACGCCCAGCGTACCGACGAACCGTTCGGTTTCGCACCCGATTCGACGCGGCAGGCGGCGGTGACAGGCGAATGAGTGCAGGGGAGAGGCGCGGCCGGTGGCGGGGACCGTCGGCGGTGTTCTCGTTGCTGTGCCGACTCGCGGTGCTCGTCGCGCTCGGGTGGCTCGCGGTCCGCCGGCTCCCGCTGTGGCGGGTTCGCCGGTGGGCGGCAGTCTGGTCCGTTCGGCTTCCCGACCGACTGCTGCCGACGCACCTCCGAGTGTTGCCGCCCCCGGATCGCGAGTATCTGGGGGTCTGGGAGGTGTCGCCCGCCGAGGCGCGCCGACGACTCGAATCGACCTACGGCTTCAGCCGGCAGGTCCGAGCGTATCTCCACGCCTACGAGCGAAACGGGGCGATGCGGTACGAGGAAGCGAGCTACTCGTACCGCCCCGACGGGTTCTTCGGCCCGTGGCAGCTACACGTCCGGCTGTTTCCGACGGCCGATGGAGAGACGGCCCTCTGGTGTCACTGGGAGCGCAATCCGACTGTCGCCCCGCTCGCACATCTCCGACAGGACGGTTACGACCCGGCTGCAGGCAAACGGCGATTGCGGGAGCTGCTCGACGAGCCGCTTCGACTCCCGGCCGACGAGTGACGAGGTACCCCGGTCGCCCTCCCCGGCTGTCCGCTGCCGCTCCACGCCCGGAGACGGAGTACCACGGCCGTCCGGCTCGATTCGGCGACCCGGGTGAATCGACCAAACACATTTGCTCGTGTGGGTCAATGGTCGTTTAATGAGTTCGATCGGACGTCGGCTTCGGACCGAGTCGCTGACGCCGCTCCACTGGGGGGCGATGCTACTGGCGCTCGTGACCGCCGCGGTGCATCTGGTTATCGGAGTCACGATTCTCCCGAGTACGCTGGGAGTGTCGTTTCTCCTCGCGACCGGCGGCTTCGTCGGCGCGGTTCTGCTCGTCCTGTTCGACATCCGTCGCCGACTCGTGTACGCGGCCGGCATTCCGTTTACCGGGGTACAGATCGTGCTCTGGTACCTCTTGAACGACATCTCGGGCATCGGCGATATCGGGGCGCTGGACGCCATCGATAAGATCGCACAGCTGCTGTTGATCGTCGCACTCGTCGTGCTTCTCCGTCGTGAGTCGTAGCCGTCAGCCACCGTCACGTCACGGGTCGGCGTCGCCGCCATCGCAGAACGACGACCTGTCGACGGTCCGTCGTGTACGCGGGGGTCTCGTTCTCGCCGTTCGTCACCGGCTCACCCAGCCGATCGCGCGACGGCTCCGGCTCGGCCGGTGTCGACAGCTACACGCCGTTCGTCGGCGCCTCGCGCCGACTCGGTACACCGATTGCGACCCGTTCGCACTGATCGAGATCGACCCCGAACGGATCGCCCGGAGCGTCGTTGAGACCGCACCGAAACGACCGCAGTGGGGGCGCGTCGTCGGTGGCGACTGGGACCGACACGGGGAGCCGTTCGCCGACCGAGCGGTGCCGCGAGGACTCAAACAGCGGTTTATCGGGGGGCAGCCGTGGGAAGAAACCGCGCTGTACGACGCGTTTGTCGACCAATTACAGCGGTTTGGGAACGCGTGGGGCCACCGGTCGATGGCGGGGTTTGCGGCTCGCTGTCGAGAGGTCGAGGCCCTCTACGAGTCGCTTCGCAGGGATGGGTACCGGCGGCAGGAGCGGCTCGCCGACGTCGGCCACCCGCGGCTGGCCCATCGCGCAGACGAAATCGGCGTCGACATCGGTCGCGACGGGACGCTCTACTGGCGTGCGTACGGTCAACACCGTCTCGCGCTGGCGCAGCTGCTCGGCTTCGAGTCGGTCCCGGTCGTGGTCCATCGGCGACACCGCCGCTGGCAGGAGCGTCGCGATCGGCTGCGAGCGGGGGAGATGAGCCTCGACGAAATCGAGACGACCGATCGGTCCGCGGGCGAGTCGATCCATCCGGACCTGCGAGCGTTCGGCGCCGCGGGGAACGCGCGATGACCGCGGCGACCGGCCGATCCGTCGTCGATAACGCCGCTCCGTGGCGGTCGGTTGCATCGGCAGCGGTCGCCGGGAGCGCCGTCACTGGCGGGTTGTGTTACGCCCTCGCGGCAACCGGGTCGATACGGCTGACCACGCCGGTCGTCGGGAGCGTCGCCGGGGCGCTTCTGTTGTACACGTCCATCGTCGCGATGGCGGCGGCGAATGCGACACGGACGGCGGGCCCGCAGCGACTCACGCTGGCGACGTGGCTCACGCTGGCCCGCGGGTGGCTTCTCGTGCTGTTCGTCGGTGTCGCGGTCGGCTTGGCCGAGTCCCCGGTTTCCTGGCTCGTCGTCGGTCTCTTCGTCGGGTCGGCAGCGGGCGACATGGCCGACGGGTGGGTCGCGCGCCACAGAGACGCGGTCACGGCGCTCGGCGCCCGTCTCGACACCGAGACCGACGCGTTGCTCGTGTTGGTCGGGGCGGTTGCGGCCGTCGGAATCGGAACGGTTCCGGCTGTGTTTCTCGCGGTCGGCCTCGCGCGCTACGCGTTCGTCGCCGGAGTGGCGATTCGCCGAACGCGCGACAAGCCGGTGTCCGACCTCGAACCGAGTCGCTTCCGGCAGGTCACGGGGGCGGCGATCATGGCTACGATTACGCTCGCGTTGGTGCCGCCGATCGATCCGGTGATTTCACGGGCGATCGCGTGGATCGTGACCGTCCCGATACTCGTCCACTTCCTGTGGGACTGGCTGGCCGTGTCGGGACGGGTGGACTGACGGAGCGGCCGGGAATGTCGGCGGCGGAATGTTCATTCGACTCGCGGGATAACAGCGACCGATGACTGCCGACGAGGCGACGCGCCACGTGGTCGGGTCGGGCTGTGAGTACATCGTCGGCGACGCGATCACGCATCTCGCCGCGTGCGACGGTGCCGCCGCCGTGTTCCTCGACGACGCGTGGGCCCGGCCACAGCGGCGCGAGCAGCGGAGCGTCAGCTATCAGCTTCACCCGTTCGATGCGGACCAACCGGTCGACGGCGAGCAGGTGACCGACGCGCTGACGACGACACAGATAATCGACGCCTGTTACGAGGCGCTCGCGCCGGGCGGCTGGCTTATCGCCGACGTCGACGACTGGCTGTTGCCGCGGTTCGTCTCGTACCTCCGCGAGACGTGGGGCGACGCGACCGAACAGCATCGGGGCGGCGGCTTTCGCCGGATCGGCGGCGTGACGTATCTCACCGACGAGGGCGAGCCAGACCGCGAAACCCACGGCCCGTTTCTCTCGACCGGCGGGTACGCCGTCGTCTTCGCTCACAAGGGGCCGACCGACCGCCGAACGAACGTGTCGGCACGGCAGGTCGCCCGGTGGCCGACCGAAACGTACGGCCGCGGCGGACGAGCGAAGCCGGTCGGCCCGTACGAGGCGTGGCTTTCGGGACTCGTGGATCCCGGCGAGCGCGTGGTCGTCCCCTGTGCGGGCACCGCACCGGCGGCGATCGCGGCGCGTCGGCTGTTCGGCGAGGAGGCGCGGTTCGTCTGTATCGACATCGAGCCGGCGGCCTACGAGGGGTTTAAAACGCGGTACGACGAGGCGTTCGGTCGCTGACGTTCGCGCGGTCAGTCCTCTCGCCGCTTCTTCATCCCCTGCCGAGTGAACTGCGGCTTCGCCCGGATGCCCCGTTTCTCCCGGAACGAGCGGTAGAGCCCGACGGCGAGCGGGGCGGCCAGAAGCAACACGACCGCGGCGAGCCGCCACTCGTTCGCGAACGAGTAGAGGATCGTCGCCGAGAGGACGCCGACCGCGAGCAGCACGGAGTAGGCGATCCGCATCGCGAGCTTGTCGAGGACGTTGGTGTCGTCCTCGATGGTGACGTCGACGTGGAGGTTCCCGCGGTTCGCCCGCTCGAGGAAGTCGTCCGCCTTCGGCGGGACGGTGAACAGCGCCTCGGCGGTGCGTTGGGCCTGTCGGCCGGCGTCCTCGGCGAGGTTGCGGGCGGTCCGCTCGTAATACCCCTCTTCTTTCAGGTACTCCGTCGCCGTCGAGATGAAGTCGAACTCGGGGTCGAGCGTGACACAGACCCCCTCGACGACCGTCGCGACCCGCAACACGAGCGCGAGGTTCGGCGGGAGTCGGAGGGGGAACTCGTAGATGGTCGACTCCACCTGCTCGATGATCTGGTTCACCTGGTACTGCTCGATGTCCTCGCCGCTGGCGTCCGCGATGGCGAGCTCCATCACGTTCCCCATCACCTCGCGGTCGGCCTCCGGCGAGAGCGTCCCCATCGCGATCAGCGTGTCCAGAATCGCGTCGATGTCCTGCCGGGCGACGGCGACGTAGAAGTCGACGATCTTCTCTTGGATGAACGGGTCGACCCGGCCGGCCATACCGAAGTCGTAGAAGATCACGGCGCCGTCGTCGTCGACGGCGAGGTTCCCCGGGTGCGGGTCGGCGTGGAACACGCCGTCGTCGATGATCATCTGGAGGTAGACCTCCTGGAGCGTCCCGGCGATGGCGGTCCTGTCGTGTCCGGCGTCGTCGAGCTCGTCGATTCGGCTGATCTTCGTCCCGGGGATGTACTCCATCGTGAGCACGCGCGGGCCGGAGACCTCCTCGTAGGCGGTCGGGATCCGGATCCGGTCGTTGTCGGCGAAGTTGGCGCGGATCTCCTCGAGCATTCTGCGCTCGCGGCCGTAATCCATCTCCTCGCGGATCGTCTTCGCGAACTCGTCGGCGAGGTTCTCCAGCGAGAAGGCGCGTCCGCTGCCGATGAACCGCCTGACGAGCGGGATCGACCAGCGGATCGTTCGGAGGTCGGCCTCGACGAGGGTCTCGATGCCGGGGCGTCGGACCTTCACCGCGACCGGATCACCGTTGTATCGGGCCGTGTACACCTGCCCGAGGCTGGCGCCGCTTATCGGCTCGCGATCGAAGTCGTCGAACGTCTCGTCGACCGGGCCGAGCTCGTCTTCGAGGACGATCTGCGACTCCTCCCACGAGGCGGGCGGGACATCGTCTTGGAGCCCCTCTAACACCTCGATGTACGCGGGCGGGAGGATGTCGGGACGCGTCGAGAGCAGCTGTCCGAGCTTGATAAACGTCGGGCCGAGCGTCAGCAGGATGTCGAGGAGGATCGCTGCGCGCTCGCGCTGGGTCTCCGCGTCGACGTCGCGGCTCCGACCGAACAGCAGGAACCGTTTCCGGTCCCGCCAGTAGGCGATGATCAGCGGCGAGAACTGCCGCATGACCACGAAAAATCGCCAGTATGCGCGGAGGTTAACCAGCGTCACCACCCGTCAGGCGTCGTTCCCGTCGGTCGTGCCGGGTTCGTCGACCTCGGCGTCGACGCCGTCGGGCGCGTCCGATCCCGTCTCGTCGACCGGGATGGAGCGGGAGCCGTCGCCGGTCCGCTTGGGAATCCGCACTTCGAGGACGCCTCGGTCCATCTCGGCGTCCGCGCCGCTCCCGTCGGCGTCGGACGGGAGCGGGAGTTCGGCGTCGAGGAACAGCGGGCGGTCCTCGCGGACGTAGCGGAATCCCTCCGGAACGCCCTTCTCGCGGCGTCCCTCGATGACGATCCGCCCGTCTTCGGCGAGCACCTCGGTCGTCTCCGGGCTCGCGCCGGGAAGGTCGACGACGAGCACGTATCCGTCGTCGGATTCGAGCAGATCCGCGAACACCGCGTCCGGGAGGTCCCGGATCGCGTCACGTAAGGCTGACATGGACACGGGTACGGTCGCCGCGGCGAAAAAGGTGTGGAAACGGGGGACGACGAGCGTCGCGACGCGGCCCCGTGGCTCACTTATCCCGACGCGATTCGCTCAGCCCCTCGATCCGCTCGCTCACGTCGCGTCCGGTCGATTCGCCCGGAAGGATATCCCCTAACGCGGCGCCGAACGCGGCGGCGGCCCAGATGACGGTCACGCGGCTGAACGCTTCCAGCGGCGTCGGCCCGCCCTCGAAGAGCCGTCCCCACAGGGTCATGGTGCCGAGGGAGACCAGAAACGAGATACTCAACACGGCGACCAGCCGCCGGGGGAGGAATCCGAAGATCGGATTCGGATCCTGGAGGTCACGGAAGTCCGCGAAGTAGAGGAGCCCCCACGTCATGACGAGCACGAAGAACACGTTCGCGATGAGAAACACGGGGACGCCGCCGACGAGGGTTCCGACCAACCACTCTGCGATGTCGAAGACGCCGTCCTCGACTAAAAGCGGGAGCGACAGGAGAATCCCCCCGACGAGGGATTCGGCGATGTCGCGGGTCGTGTATTTCGTGATCCGCTTGGTGAACGCCTGGCTCCCGGGCATCCGGTTGACGAGCGAGATGGTCTGTCGGACCTTCTCGCGTTCGTGCGGGTCGTCGACGGTGTCTTTCAGCCGGTCCAGTTTCCGGAGCAGATCGCCGATATCCGGCTCTTCCGGGCCGTGAGACGAGTTCGTGCCGTTGTAACCGCCTGCGTCGGTTCCCGGCGGAGCGGAGTCCCCGGTGCCCGATGTGGCCGGTCCGTCGGAACCGCCGGGTTGGCCCTCTGAAGTCATCGCCCGTTACTCCCCGACATCGCAACTAAAGGGTACCGTTCGAGCCGGCGAACGGTTTATATACGACTTGTGCTAACGTATGGCACGGGGTGAGTACCGACGACATCACGGACCCGGAACCGATCGACACCGATAGAAGAGCTGTACCGCACCGACCTCCAGTCCGCGAGCGATTCGGCCGCCTTTTCGGACCGAGCTGACGCGCTGCAGGCGCAGCCGTCGAACGCTATCGACGCGAGCGTCTCCGCCGGAGTCGCGTCTCGAGTCTCACAGACAGCGGAGTCACTGATCGGCGATCCGTTCGAGGAACGCCGTGAGTGCGGCGTTGAACGCCGTCGGCCGTTCGAGCATCGCGAGGTGGGCGGCGTCCTCGACGGTCGCCCGCTCGCAGTCGGCGAGCCGCTCGGCGAAGTAGTCGTGATACGCCGGGGGCGTCAGCGTATCGTGCTCCCCGACGACTGCGAGCGCCGGGACGGAGGCCGCGCCGAGCCGGTCGCGGACGTCGAACGCGTGGCAGGTCCGGAAGTCGCGCTCGGTGACGGCCCGGCCGCAGTCTCGCATTCCCGCGCGCGACAGCTCGACGTATTCCGGCGGCGGATCGTGGAACAGCCGATCGGGCTCGTGTAACAGGTCGATCGCCCGATCGAAGTCGGTTGCGAGCGGGTCCAGCAGCTCTTCGGTGACCGCGAGTTTCGCGCCCGTGCCCGCGAGCACGAGGCCGTCGAGCGCGAGGTCGCGTTCGAGCGCGACCCACAGGGCCACGGCCCCGCCCAGCGAGTTGCCACAGAGGACGGTCGCTCCCGTCGCCTCCGCGACGGCGACGACGTCGTCCGCGTAGGCGTCGAGCGTCTCTCGGCCCGGCGCCGTGTCGACGTCGGCGCTGTCGCCGTGTCCGTACAGGTCGAGCGCGACGACCGGCCACCGGTCGCTCACGCGCGCCTGAGCCTTCCAGACGTCTTTGCTGCCGCCGCTTCCGTGGACACAGCAGACCGTCGGCCCGTCGCCGCCGCGATCGGAGACCCGATACGCGGTGTCGCGACCGTCGTGGGTGGTCCGTTCCATGGACCGATCTCCCGCGCACGCAATATAACACGCCCGGCGATGTCCCCGCCCGACGGTGACCGAGCGGTCGTCGTGGACCCAGCGCGGCCTGAACCGCAACACTACCGCTGTCTCCGAGTTTCGCTCACGTCATGCGATTTTACACGATGGGTTTAAATACTTTGGCGCCTAACTTGTAGTTAGCATGAATCTCAAACAGACCCGATCGGCCGGCGACGGCGCGCTGCTCCGCCGGTACGAGTACGAGGACGGGTGGGTCGTCGCCGCCGATCTGGGCGCCGACGCCGAGAACGCCAGCGTCGATGCGGTGGGCGACACCGCAATCGTCGTGATCGAGGGCGACGGCGAGCCGATCGAATCGGAGTTCGAACTACCGGGAGCGGCAGACAGCGTCGTGATCGAGAACGGCGTCATCACGATCGAGGGGGAACGATGAAACTCACCGTTCGACCGTTGAAACAGAAGGACGCCGGTCGCCGCCTCGCGGCGATCGACCGCGTCGCGGCCGACGAGCTCGGGCTCTCCGGCGGGGATTTCATCCGCGTCGAGGGGTCTGACGGCGCCGCGATCGCCCGCGTCTGGCCCGGATATCCCGAGGACGACGGCAGCGGCGTCATCCGTATCGACGGGAAGCTCCGCCAGGAGGCGAGCGTCGGTATCGACGACAAAGTGACCGTCGAGTCCGTCGAGGTGAACCCGGCGGACCGCGTCACCATCGCGCTCCCCCAGCGGCTCGGCGTGCGCGGCGACGTGGGGCGGTTCCTCCGCGACAAGCTCGCCGGTCAGCCGATCACCCAAGGCCAGACGGTCCGCGTCCCGTTCGGATTCGGCCTCATGGGCGGCGGACAGGGACAGGCAGTCCCCGTGAAGATCGCCGAGACCGCGCCGTCGGGAACGGTCGTCGTCACCGACGGGACGGAGATCACGGTCTCCGAGAAGCCCGCCGAAGACATCGTCAGCGGCGCGAGCGCCCCCGGTGAGGGCGACGCCGACGGCTCCCCGGACGTCACGTACGAGGACATCGGCGGGCTCGACGACGAGCTCGAACAGGTCCGCGAGATGATCGAACTGCCGATGCGACACCCGGAGCTGTTCAAGCGGCTCGGGATCGACCCGCCGCAGGGCGTCCTGCTCCACGGTCCGCCGGGCACGGGGAAGACGCTGATCGCGAAGGCGGTCGCCAACGAGATCGACGCCAGCTTCCACACGATCTCCGGCCCGGAGATCATGTCGAAGTACTACGGCGAGTCCGAAGAGCAGCTCCGTGAGGTGTTCGAGGAGGCCACCGAAGAGGCCCCCGCGATCGTGTTCATGGACGAGCTCGACTCGATCGCGCCCAAGCGCGAGGAGGCCGGCGGCGACGTGGAACGGCGCGTCGTGGCCCAGCTGCTCTCGCTGATGGACGGCTTGGAGGACCGCGGCGAGGTCGTCGTCATCGGCGCGACCAACCGCGTCGACGCCATCGACCCCGCGCTCCGGCGCGGCGGTCGCTTCGACCGCGAGATCGAGGTCGGCGTCCCCGACCGCGACGGCCGCAAGGAGATCCTGCAGGTCCACACGCGGAACATGCCGCTGGTGGAGGGGATCGACTTAGACGAGTACGCGGAGAACACCCACGGCTTCGTCGGAGCCGACCTCGAGTCGCTCGCGAAGGAGTCCGCGATGCACGCGCTGCGGCGCATCCGCCCGGAGCTCGACTTGGAGAGCGAGGAGATCGACGCGGACGTGCTGAACAGCATCCAGATCACCGAGAACGACTTCAAGGAGGCGATGAAAGGGATCGAGCCCTCCGCGCTGCGGGAGGTGTTCGTCGAGGTCCCCGACATCACCTGGGATCAGGTCGGCGGGCTGGAGGACACGAAAGACCGCCTCCGCGAGACGATCCAGTGGCCCCTCGAGTACCCCGAGGTGTTCGAGGAGCTCGACATGCAGGCCGCCAAGGGCGTCCTGATGTACGGCCCGCCGGGCACGGGGAAGACCCTGCTGGCGAAGGCCGTCGCCAACGAGGCGGAGTCGAACTTCATCTCGATCAAGGGGCCGGAGCTGCTGAACAAGTTCGTGGGCGAGTCCGAGAAGGGCGTCCGCGAGGTGTTCAGCAAGGCCCGCGAGAACGCGCCGACGATCGTGTTCTTCGACGAGATCGACTCGATCGCGACCGAGCGCGGGAAGAACTCCGGCGACTCCGGCGTCGGGGAGCGGGTCGTCTCCCAGCTGCTGACGGAGCTCGACGGCCTCGAGTCGCTGGAGGACGTGGTCGTCATCGCGACGACGAACCGGCCGGACCTCATCGACTCGGCGCTGCTGCGCCCCGGTCGTCTGGACCGCCACGTGCACGTGCCCGTCCCCGACGAGGAGGCGCGCCGGAAGATCCTCGAGGTCCACACGCGGAACAAGCCGCTGGCCGACGACGTCGACCTCGACGCGGTCGCCCGGAAGACCGAGGGATACGTCGGCGCCGACATCGAGGCGGTCGCCCGCGAGGCGTCGATGAACGCCTCCCGGGAGTTCATCGGCAGCGTCTCGAGGGAGGAGATCGGCGAGTCCGTTAGCAACGTCCGCGTGACGATGGCGCACTTCGAGGACGCCCTCGAAGAGGTGAACCCCAGCGTCACTCCCGAGACGCGCGAGCGCTACGAGGAGATCGAAAAGCAGTTCAAGCGGTCAGAGGTCACCGACAGAGAAGCGGAGCCCGGAACCGCCTTCCAGTAGTCGACCGACGCGTCGCCGCGGCCGTTTTTGTCGGACGGCGCTTCGAAGCGGAGTTAGATAGCTCAGATCACGCCGGCAGTCGACAGCAGGAACAACACCGCGACGACGACGATACCGATCGTGACCAGCCGCCACGCGAGTTTCAAGACGAACTTGCCGACGACGATAACGAGCGCGATGACGACGAGCGCGACGAGCAGCTGTCCCATCTGCGTGCCGAGAAGGCCGGCTTGCAGCGGGAGCGACGCTGCGAGTGCGGCGAGCGAAGGGGTCATATGAGCCTTCAGGGAGAGGCGCGGCATAAGCTTGTGGGAGAGCGACGGTAACAATACCATAATTCTGATACTTATGCGGCAAATAATGCGACGCGGAGCGCTTCCCGACCGTCGGTCCGACGACTGACAGTGCGGTAACACGGCACATTCCGTGAAAAACGACCGCCGATCAACCCCCCTTTTGTTCGGGTGCGAACACCGTTGAGTCGGTCGATTCGGTCCGAAACGAATCAGTTTCACTCTGGTCTGGCTATGCTTATGTGTCCGGAACCCGTGCGTTGGTAACGTAATCGAATTCGGCGTCAGACACGCGGACCGAGCATTACATAACGAATCGGATAGTTAAACACCTGTCCGGCCCGGGAGCGGAACACAAAAGGGCCTGCTTCGCCAGTACGCAGACACGATATATGAACCAGAACACACACTGCGGGGTGGCCGTCGAATGAGCAGCGACGGCGTCGCCGCCGACGAACTCGAACTGCCGATCAAACGCACCACGGGCGAGACGATGGAAGAGCGGCTCACCGCGAACGCGTACCACAACATCCTGCCTGCGCGGTACCTCCGCAAGAACGCGGACGGCGAGCCGATCGAGGACCCCGAGGAGCTGTTCGACCGCGTCGCGCGCAACGTCGCGCTCGCGGAGGCCGTCTTCGAGGCCGAGAAGCAAGACGTCGAGATCACGGTCACGCCCGACCAGCTGAAGCCCGACCATCCGCGGCGCGACGAACTCGCCGAGGAGGTCTTCGGCGCAGGGACGGCGGTCGGCGACGACGCGGAGACCACCCTCACCGCGCACAACGTCAACAAGTTCGCGTACGACACCATCGTTCCGGAGCTCCCCGACTCGGTCCGCGACCACGTCGAGGCGACCGCCGACCGGTTCCGCGACGGGATGGAGCGGCTCTCCTTCATGCCGAACTCGCCGACGCTGATGAACGCGGGCGACGAACTGCAGCAGCTCTCCGCCTGTTTCGTCGACTCCCCGGCCGACGACATCAGCGACATCCACCAGACCGCCAAGGAGGCGGCCGAGGTGTTCCAGTCCGGCGGCGGCATGGGATACGCGTTCTGGAAGCTTCGCCCGTACGGCGACTCGGTCGGCTCGACGGGCGGGATCGCCTCCGGGCCGATCACGTTCATGCGGACGTTCGACCAGATGTGCGAGACGATCGCACAGGGCGGGGCGCGCCGCGGCGCACAGATGGGCGTCATGCGCGTCTCGCACCCGGACGTCATCCAGTTCATCCACTCGAAGAACAAGGACGTCTCGCTGGCGCACTCGCTGCGGCTGAACGACCCCGACGACTTCACGCACAACTCCTTCGCTGACGCCTTAAAGGAGGCCCGCGAACTCATCGACGAGGACGGGAAGGTTCCCGAACACCTCCGGAACGCGGTCGAGGGACACCTCTCGAATTTCAACATCAGCGTCGGTATCACCGACGACTTCATGGAGGCGCTGTACAACGACGAGGAGTTCACGTTCACCAACCCGCGCACGGAGGAGCCGCACGTCGCGACGCCCGAGACGAAAGAGATTTACGACATGTTCGGTCTCGGCGAGTACGTCGAGGTCGGCGAAGTGCTCTCGATCCCCGCACAGGAGCTGTGGGACGACATGATCGAGGGCGCCCACGAGAACGGCGAGCCCGGTGTCATCTACCTCGAGCGCGTGAACAAGGAGCACTCCTTCGACGTGGAAGAACACCCGGACCACCGCATCCTCGCGACGAACCCCTGCGGCGAGCAGCCCTTAGAGGAGTACGAGGCCTGTAACCTCGGCCACATCAACCTCTCGACGCTCGCGTCGCAGGACGCGCCCGACTGGCGCGTCTGGTCCGAGGCGCACGCCGACGAGTACGACTCACAGGAGGCCGCCATGTCGGCGTTCTTAGCGGAGGCGATCGACTTCGAGGAGTTCGACGAGCGGATCGACTACGGAACCCGCTTCCTGGAGAACGTGGTGACGATGTCGGACTTCCCGGTCGAGAAGATCGAAGAGAAGGTCCGTGACATGCGGAAGATCGGCCTCGGCATCATGGGGCTCGCCCAGCTGTACATCCAGCTCGGCATCCCGTACGGCACCGAGGAGGGCAACGAGGTCGCCCGCCAGCTGATGACTCACATCAACCATCAGTCGAAACAGACCTCCCACGAGCTCGCCGAAGAGCGCGGCGTCTTCAACGACTGGGAGGAGTCGAAGTACGCGAACCCCACCGAGTACCGCGACTGGTTCGAACACTACACCGGGCTCGACGCCGACGAGTGGGAAGACGGCTTCCCGATCCGCAACCACAACACGACGACGATCGCGCCGACGGGCACGACGTCGATGATCGGCAACACCACCGGCGGCTGTGAGCCCATCTACAACGTCGCCTACTACAAGAACGTCTCCGACGACGTGCAGGGCGACGAGATGCTCGTCGAGTTCGACGACTACTTCCTCCGAACGCTGGAGGAGAACGACATCGACGTCGACGCGGTCAAACGGGAGGCCCAAGAGCAGATGGCCGAAAACGAGTTCGACGGCGTCGACGGCTTGGAGACGGTGCCGGACGCGATCGGCGAGCTGTTCGTCGTCACCGGCGACCTGAGCGGGAAACAGCACGCGGCGGTCCAGTGCGCCTGTCAGGAGGGCGTCGACTCCGCCATCTCGAAGACGTGTAACTTCCCGAACGACGCCACCGCCGAAGAGATGGAGGAGGTGTACCGCTACATCTACGACCACGGCGGGAAGGGCGTCACCGTCTACCGCGACGGCACCCGCTCGAAACAGGTGCTCACGACCCGCGCGAAGAACACGGAGTTCGCCGACGAGAGCGAGGCCGCGGAGACGATCGTCGAGCAGATCGGCGAGGTGTTCGGCGGCGTCGAGGCGTTCCTCGACAACGAGGACGTGCAGGCGGCGATCGACACGGAGATCGCGGACCTGCTTGAGGCGAGCGAACAGCCGCGGATCGACTACAGCGAGCGCAGCCCGCGTCCCGACTCGCTAAACGGCGTCACCCAGCGCGTCGAAACGGGGTACGGAAAGCTGTACGTCACCATCAACGAGGACGAGAACGGACGGCCGTTCGAGCTGTTCGCGAACATCGGCCACTCCGGCGGCTACACCAACTCCTTCACGGAGGCGCTCGCGAAGGTCATCTCGACGGCGCTCCGCTCGGGCGTGGACCCCGACGAGATCGTCGACGAGCTGCAGGGCACCCGGAGCCCGAAGGTCGCCTGGGACAAGGGCGAACAGATCCAGTCGATCCCCGACGCGATCGGCACCGCGCTCCGGCGCTACCTCGACGACGAGATCGACAAGGGGATCCCCCAACAGCAGAGCCTCGACGACGTCGAAAACGACCTCGCGAACGAGCCGGCGAGCCAGACCGACGGCGGCGCTGCGGTCGACATCGGAGCGACGGACGGCGTCGCCGACGACGGGGCCGAGACCCCGAGCGGCCCGGAGGCGAGCGATACGGACGACGCGATGCAGGAACTCATCGAGGCGGGCGAGTCGCCAGAGTGTCCCGACTGCGGCGGGATGAACCTCTACTACTCCGAAGGCTGCAAGACGTGCGAATCGTGCGGCTGGTCGGAGTGTTAGACGCGACGCGGTGAGCGGATCGGCGCGGCGGTGACGCGTCGACAACGACGCGGTTTTTTCTTAATTACGACTTTTGGTCGGAGCGGACGCGAAAATCGGTGGCCGCCGAATCCGCCGCGATCAGTCGTCGAAGCGCCGCGATCAGTCGTCTTCGAGCGCCTGTGCGATGCGCTGGAGCTGCCGGGTCGCGTCGCGGACCTCGTCGCGGAGCTGACGCACTTCGCGGACGAGCTCTTCGTTGCCGGCGTCGTCGCCGCCGGGTCGACCGCCGCCTTCGCCGGGTCGGCCGCCGCCCATCCCCGGCGGACCGCCAGCGCCGCCGGGACCGCCGCCGCCCATCATGCCGGACATCATCTGTGCGAAGGGGTTACCGCCGCCACCGCCCATCCCCGGTGGGCCGCCGCCGCCCATCATCTCCTCGGGATCGGGCCGGTCGCCCTCCTCGCGCTCCTGCTCGCGTCGCTCGCGGATCTCCTCGACGCGCTCGCGGAAGGACTTCTCTTCGCCGTCGTCGTCGGACTCGTGCTGTTCGCCGGCCTCGTTCGCTTCGGGGTCAGCCGCGTCGTCTTCTCCCATGCGCCACGGTTCGGCACCGCCGCCGAAAAGGGTTGTTGCTCCGGGCGCCACCGGGGGCGCTGTCTCCGGAATCCGGATCGGAATGGTCGCGGTCGATAGTTACGCGCGAACCGGCCGCTTACAGTTCGGACACTCCGTCGTCTCCGTGTCGCGGCCGATCGCGGGGACGTGACTGCCGCAGTTCGGACAGCGTACCCGACTGCGCGCGTACTCGGTGCTCGATTGGACGACTGTGCGGTCCGTCTCCTCGCTCATAGTGGCACGTCAACACGCGACATGAAATGTGTTACGGAGGTATCCCTAATACACGGTATAATCCCTTGAACGAGCGACACGCGGGAGGCTGGCCGCCCCGAACCTCACTCGTGACCGGACACTCGAACCGGCTCGTACGGCTCCTCTAACCAGTCGATATCGGACTGCGAGAGGTCGATATCGAGCGCTTCGACCGCGTCTTCGAGGTGTTCGACGCTCGTCGTGCCGACGATCGGTGTGTCGACCCATTCCTTGTGGAACAGCCACGAGAGCGCGATCTGCGCCATCTTCACGCCCTTCTCGTCGGCGATCTCCGCGACGCGCTCGTTGACGGTCGTGCCGCCGCCCTCGCGGTAGGGGTGTCGGTACATGTGCTCTTCCGTCTCGCCGCGCGTCGTCGCGTCGATCTCCTCGTCGGGCCGGGTAAGGTAGCCGCGGGCGAGGGGACTCCACGGCATGACGCCGATCCCCTCCCGCTGACACAGCGGGAGCATCTCGCGCTCCTCCTCGCGGTACGCGAGGTTGTAGTGGTTCTGCATCGTGGCGAACCGCTCGTATCCCTGCCGGTCGCTCGCCCGGAGCGCCTCAGCGAACTGGTGGGCCCACATCGACGAGGCGCCGATGTACCGGACGTCGCCGCGCCGGACCGCGTCGTCGAGCGTCGCCAGCGTCTCTTCGATCGGCGTGTCGTAATCCCAGCGATGGATCTGATACAGGTCGATCGTCTCCATGCCGAGCCGATCGAGGCTGTGTGCCAGCTCCTGTTCGATCGCCTTCCGCGAGAGGCCGCCCGAGTTCGGGTTCGACTCGTCCATCTGGAAGTAGCCCTTCGTCGCGACGACAGTCTCGTCGCGGTGCCCCTCAAGGGCCTCGCCGAGGACGCGCTCCGACTCGCCGTTCGAGTACATGTTGGCGGTGTCGAAAAACGTCACTCCGAGCTCGAGCGCGCGCTCGACTATCGCCTTTCCCTCCTCCTCGTCGAGGACCCACTCGCGCCAGTCCGAGTCGCCGAAGCTCATACAGCCGAGACAGATCTTCGACACCGTCGTTCCGGTGTTCCCGAGCGTCGTGTACTCCATGCGGCGACCAGACGGAGTCGACGTAAAAAGCTATGTGGAGGTGACGCCGCGATCGCGTCGTCGCCCTCGCGTCGGCGATCGGGGAGGAGATTATTCGTTTCGGAACGACGCCGTGTAAACGAGGAACGCGCCGGTGAGGAGGACGAAGGAGAGGAACGTGACGAGCGCGAGCACGTTCGCGACCGGATCGAGCGGTTCGAGGAACTCGCCACCCGTCGCGTCGAGCACGAGCACGGCGAGCAGGGCGGCGATCAGCCCGAGCAGCCAGTTCGTGAGGAGATCGTCCATGCCCGCAACCACTCCGCGGCCGGTGAAAAACCCGCGGATATCGGGGGCGGCGGTGTCCGGCGGGGCGGCTTCGCCGGACGTTCCGTCGACCGGCTCTCCGGCTGAACGCCGCCGGAGCTATGACCGCGGCGACCGTTGATCCGCCGTGACCGACCGATCGACCCTGTGGCTGCTCGGCGACCAGCTACACCCCGAACTCGACGCTCTCGACGACGCCGACGACGTCCTCCTGATCGAGGCGCACGGCTTCGCAGACCGGAAACCGTACCACGCGCACAAGCTGACGCTCGTCTTCTCTGCGATGCGGCACGTCCGCGACGAGCTCCGCGAGCGCGGCCACGACGTCACGTACCTCGAAGCGGAATCGTTCGGCGACGGGCTCGACGAGTTCCTGACCGATCGACCGGACCGGCACCTTCGGCTGATGCGCCCGGCGAGCCACGGCGCCGGCGAGCGCCTCCGCGAACTCGTCGCGGAGCGCGGCGGAACGCTGGAGCTGCTCGACAACGAGCTGTTCTGGACGACGCCGACGGAGTGGCGGTCGTGGGCGGACCGCCCGTCGGACGGCGGTCCGCTCGTCGACGCCGACGGAACCGCCGCGAAGCGCTACCGGCAGGAGGGGTGGTACCGCCACGTCCGACGGGAGACGGGAGTGTTGATGGACGGCGACGAGCCGGTCGGCGGCGAGTGGAACTACGACGACCTGAACCAAGAGACGCCGCCTGACGGCTGGAAACCGCCGGAGCCGCCGCGGTTCGAGCCGGACGAGCTCACCCGCGAGACCCACGCGTGGGTCAGAGAGCGGTTCGACACGTGGGGGGAGGCGTCGATGGACGGGTTCGCGTGGCCCGTGACGCGCGCGGAGGCCCGCAGCGCGCTCGATGCGTTCGTCCGCGACCGCCTCCCGTCGTTCGGGCGATACGAGGACGCGATGGTCGCCGAGGAGCCGTTCCTCTCGCACTCGCTGCTCTCGCCCGCGATCAACCTCGGACTTCTCGACCCGCACGAGGCGGTACGCGCCGTCGAACGAGCCTACGAGGAGCGCGGCGCGGAGCCCGGCGCGTACGACCCCGAAGCGGACCCGGCGGCCGGCACCGAATCGACGACGGCGACGCTGGACGCGTTCGACGGGGATACGCCGGATCCCGCCGAAACGGACGCCGGCGCAGCCCCCCCGGCTCCGGTACCGCTCAACGCGGCTGAGGGGTTCATCCGACAGGTGCTCGGCTGGCGGGAGTTCATGCGTCACGTCTACCGCGAGGCGATGCCAGAGCTGGCGGCGGCGAACCAGTTGGACCAGTCGCGAGCGCTCCCCCCGGCTTACTGGGACGGCGACACCGACATGACCTGCCTCTCCGAGGCGGTGGGTCACGTCCGCGAGCACGGCTACGCGCACCACATCGAGCGGCTGATGGTGCTGTCGAACTTCGCGCTGATCTACGGCGTCGACCCCGCGGAGCTGAACGAGTGGTTCCATCTCGGCTTCGTCGACGCGTACCACTGGGTGACGACGCCGAACGTGGTCGCGATGGGGTCGTTCGGGACGGACGTGCTCTCCTCGAAGCCGTACGCCTCCTCCGGGAGCTACGTGAACCGCATGAGCGACTACTGCGCGTCGTGTCCGTACGCCGTC
Source organism: uncultured Halobellus sp. (assembly GCA_964574565.1). GTDB lineage: Archaea > Halobacteriota > Halobacteria > Halobacteriales > Haloferacaceae > Halorubrum. The sequence continues at coordinate 30,945 of CAZNOA010000004.1, forward strand.
TCCCGGACGACGGGCGAGGGCGCCTGTCCGTTCAACGCCCTCTACTGGGACTTCTTAAGAGAGAACGAGGAGACGCTCCGCGGAACCGGGCGGATGGGGCTCATGTACTCACACGTCGACGGGAAAGACGACGCGGAGTGGGAGGCGATACGCGAGCGGGCCGAAACGGTTCGGAGTTTGGCCGAGGAGGGGGAGCTGTAGAGGGGTGTGTAGATGAAAACCGGCGGATCACTCGCCCGCTGCGAGCCGCCGGAGCCGGGGGAGCGCCTGCTCGTAGCCGAGCGCGACGACGCCGACGTACAGCGCGATCAGGCCCATTCCGGCCGCCCACAGCCCGAGGAGGAGATCGCCGCCGACCGCCGCCTCGAAGCCGAACCGCTCGAGGAAGACCCCGACCGCCGAGGCCGCGGCGGCCCCGACGACGACGGCGAAAAGCTCGACCAGTTCGACCGCACTCGCAGGAACTTCGACCATACTGCTCCGCCGGGGGCCGGGAGTATCACTCTTTCGGGAGGGGCGCGAATATCGGTCAGCGGCACCACACCGGCTCACTTGAGCCCGAACGCCCGCATCGTCGAGTCGGCAACGCCTTTGGCGATCAGCGCGAGTCCGGCGAGAACCACCATCACGCCGCCGCCGATAACCGGGTCGTAGGCGGTCAGCAGGCCGATACCGATGAAGACGACGACGACGCCGGCGATGCCTTCAGTTCCGAGCGTATCACGCATACCGTCGGATCGCCCGTATCGAGACTTAAAAGAGCCGTTTCGGCCTGACGACAGCGGTCGACCGGGACGTCGTCGAGAGAGCCTCGGATCCGAACCGGCACCGGAGAGCGCGACGACGGAGCGGCCGCCACAGAGAGCGGCCCTTTTATTTCCGGGAGCGCGTATCGTCGCGTACGCATGAGCAACGGAGACGGTGGAGACGACCTCCGAATGCCCGACGACGACGAGGTGTTCGCGGAAGTCGTCGAGATGCTCGGTGCGAACCGGGTCAAAGTTCGCTGTGCCGACGGGAAAGAGCGGACCGCACGCATCCCCGGCCGGATGCAAAAGCGCGTCTGGATTCGCGAAGACGACATCGTCCTCGTCGAACCGTGGGACTGGCAAGACGAGAAAGGGGACATCGCGTGGCGCTACGAGAAGAGCGAGGCCGAACAGCTCCGCGAGGAGGGCCACCTCCGTTGAGCCGGCCGACACGGGAGCGCCGCTCCGCTCGCGGTTTTTAAGTCGAGCGGGGCCCGAGAACGGGTATGCTTCGGCTCGCGATGACGACCGACGCGGAGACGTTCGAACGCGTGCGCGGGCCCCTCGGAGACCGCGGAATCGCGGTCGAACACGTCCGGACGAAGGAGCGACTGTTGCGGATCTCCGGTCCGAGAGCCGAAACCGAGGAGTTCGACGGGTTCGACGCCGGCTTCGTCTATCCGTCGCGGCTGATGGAGGGGTCCGTCGTCGACGCTCGGCTGTCGGTCCCGTGGGTCAACGGCCGCGACGCGGTCGTAACCTCCCGGAACAAGGCCGGGGTGTTGGCGACGCTCGACGACGCCGGGATCCCGACGCCGCGGACGGTCATGGTGTCGAACCCGGTCGACGAGTCGGTCGTCGTCGACGCCGCCTCGTCGCTCTCCTACCCCGTGGTCGTCAAGCCGAACTCGGCGACGCGCGGCGTCGGCGTCGCGAAGGCGCACGACTTGGACTCGCTTCTTGGGATCGTCGACTACCTGAACCTCGTCCACGACTACCGCGCGACCGGCGACAAGTCGTACCTCGTTCAGGAGTTCCTCCCGGACGCGCGCGACTACCGGGCGATGGTCGTCGACGGCGCGTACGTCGGGGCCGTCCGGCGAGCGCTGCCACCCGATTCGCTCGACTCCGGGCGCTGGAAACACAACGTCCACCGGGGCGCCGAAGCGACCGGGATCGACCTCCCCGAGCGGGCGAGGGCGCTCGCCGAGCGCACGGCCGACGCGCTCGACATCGACTACCTCGGCGTCGACCTCCTAGAGACCGACGACCGCCTGGTCGTCAACGAGACGAACGCGCGACCGACGGTGGACGCGGCGACGAAGTACGAGCCCGACTTTTACGATCGGCTCGCGGGGCTCGTCGAGCGAACGGCGGCGCGCGGAAGAAGCGAGGGCAGAGACCGGTCGTAACTCAGATCAGATCGATCGAGGCGGAGTCGTCGTCGCGGTCGAACGTGACTTCGAGGACTCCGTTGTTGAACGTGGCGTCGGCGGAGTGCTCGTCGACCGTCGCGGGGAGTTCGACGGTCTCGTCGTACTCCCGCCGGTCCGACGCGGCGGAGATGGTGAGCGCTTCGCCGTCGCACTGCAGTGAGAGTTGGTCTTTCGAGACGGCCGGGAGGTCGGCGACGAGTCGGACGGTGTCCTCGGTCGCGTACGCGTCGACGTGCGTCTCGGAGCCGAAACCGGCGTCATCGGTGGCGGGGCCGCCGCTGGCCATCTCGTTCATCATCCGCTCGATCTCTTCGAAGAAGTCTCCGAACGGATCGTCGCGGTCGTCTCTGTCCATGATTACCGTGACGATGCTGATCCCGATAAGCCTTCTGTCGGTCACCGTTTTGGCCGGACGCGGTCGTCGTTCGTAACAAATTCGAACGATTATGACGATCTCAGGCCGACTCAGTCGGATTTAAATATCTGCGGCTCACTTTTTTCGAATATGAGTAAATCGTATCTCGATGCGGGCGACGAAGTGGGCGAGGACGAGGTCGTGAGAGTGGGCCTCAACGGGTTCGGCCGGATCGGGCGAAACGTCTTCCGCGCGGTGTTCGAGTCCCCGCGGATCGAGCTCGTCGGCATCAACGACGTGATGGAGTTCGACGACATGGCGTACCTCGCGAAGTACGACACCGTCATGGGGCGGCTCGACGGCGTCGAGCGCGACGGCGACGAGCTGACGGTCGGGGGGACCTCGGTCCCGTTGTACAACGTTCAGGATCCCGCGGACCTCCCGTGGGACGAGCTCGACGTCGACGTGACCTTGGAGTGTACGGGCGTCTTCCGGACGCGCGAGGACGCGAGCGCGCATCTCGACGGCGGGGCCGACACCGTCATCATCTCGGCGCCGCCGAAAGGCGAGGAGCCGGTCAAACAGCTGGTGTACGGCGTCAATCACGACGAGTACGACGGCGACGACGTGATCTCGAACGCCTCCTGTACCACGAACTCCATCACGCCGGTCGCGAAGGTGCTCGACGAGGAGTTCGGCATCGAGGCCGGGACGCTCACCACCGTCCACGCGTACACGGGCTCGCAGGCGCTCATCGACGGTCCCAAAGCGAAGACCCGTCGCGGCCGCGCAGCTGCCGAGAACATCGTTCCGACCTCCACCGGCGCCGCCGGCGCCGCCCAACAGGTCCTCCCGGAGCTGGAGGGGAAAATCGACGGCATGGCGATGCGTGTGCCCATCCCGAACGGTTCGCTCACCGAGTTCGTCGTCACGCTCGACGAGACGGTCACGGCCGAGGCGGTCAACGACGCGTTCCGTGACGCCGCCGACTCCGGCCCCCTCGCGGGCGTGCTCGGCTACACCGACGACGAGGTCGTCTCCTCGGACATCGTCGGGCTCCCCTTCTCCAGCTACGTCGACCTGGAGTCGACGAACGTCATCGCCGGCGGGAAGCTGCTGAAGATCCTCACCTGGTACGACAACGAGTACGGCTTCTCGAATCGGATGCTCGACATGGCCGCGTTCGTCACCGACGAGTCGTAAGCTACCGCGACGAGCCGGAAGCTGCCGTAACGAGCCGCAAACCACCGCGGCGAGCCGGAAGCCGCCGTAACGAGCCGCAAACCACCGCGACGAGCCCGAAGCCGCCGTAACGAACCGCAAACGGCCGCGGCGAGACGGAAGCCGCCGCGACGAGTCACGCCCCGACGGCGCTTCGCCGCCGGAGAACCACTCATAAATACCCTATCGACGACAATCCACTCATGTCCACTTTCCACACCATCGACGACCTCCCGGCAGACTCCCGAGTCCTCGTTCGCCTCGACCTGAACTCGCCGATCGAAGACGGCGAGCCGCAGGACAACCGCCGGTTCGAGCGCCACGCGAAGACCGTCCGCGAGCTC